>CAYJWS010000043.1:0-10293 GCA_964373925.1 uncultured Gammaproteobacteria bacterium | reverse complement strand
TGAAACTTAATATATGCATCTAAGGTTTCATGTTTTAAGTTTCAGGTTTCAAAGACTTTATTATTTCGTCGGTTTTTTGTAAGAGTTGTTCAACCGATCCATTGTTGCTGATTATATGGTTGGCAAACTTTTTTAATCCCTCTATCTGATTTTCCGATTCAGCATTGTCTTTTTTTTGAAATTCTTCCAATGGCATTTTTTTATCTCCGGGGCTTTGGTTTCTTTTTACGTATCGGTCATAGCGCAGTTTTTCGTCCGTATCAATATACACGAGAAAAAAATTATCAAGCGATCGAAAGTTTTCAATATCCGTAAGCCGGCGCACGCCGTCTATTATTACGATATTTTCTTTCGCGGAAGTAGCGCGCTTCATAAGGGCTTTGGCAAGAATATCTTCGGAAAAGTTTTGTCGCAGAATCGTTGAGAGCGTCTGGAGGTTATGGCGAGTCAAGTCAATGTCGTATATTGAGAGCGTTTCTTTGAGCGGGTCGGAAAAGCCGAATTTTTTCGCTCCATATTTTTCAATGAGATAATCCGAAAATGTTCCTTTGCCGCAGGCGATTTTTCCGGTGAGCCCAAGAATTATTTTTTTCATATTTATTGTCTTAATTTATTGTATCTTCTGGATAATACTATGACCCCCTCTTAGTCTCCCCCTCACGAGGGGGAGACTAAGAGAAGCACCTTTACTTAAGAGGAGAGATTGAGTTGGGGTAAGTCTAGGACTTTTTATCAAGTCTTAAGGTGAATTTTGTTTCGTATTGAGAATATTTTATTCCCGATAAATCAAGCAATTTTCTCGCCGCGATGAAAGGATCCTTGTCGTGGTATTTATCGCTCGCGAAAATAATTTCTGAAATTCCAGATTGGATTATTGTTTTCGCGCATTCGTTGCATGGGAAAAGCGTGCAGTACAGCTTGCATCCATGCGTATTTTTATTGGCGTTATAAATCGCGTTTTCTTCCGCGTGCACGACATAGGCGTATTTGGTGTTAAGAAAATCTCCTTCGCGCGCCCACGGAAGCACGTCATCGGCGCAGTTGCGAGGAAAACCATTGTATCCAAGCCCCACAACCACATAATTTTCATCAATTATGACCGCACCCGCCTGTGTAGAAGGATCTTTTGAACGCTCGGCAATAAGATGCGCCATCTGCATAAAACACTCGTCCCAAGAGAGATAATTTTCACGTTTTTGAGCCATATTTTAATCTTTAGAGTTTACATAATTGTAACAGACTTTTTTCGAGAAATCAAAAAAACACCCTATCCAGAATTGATTGAGTGTTTTTTTGAAATTTGTTTAGTTTATTGTTACCGATATTCCCGGACCCATGGTGGCGTTTATGCTGGCGGTTTTAATGTAAATTCCTTTTGCTGACGCCGGCTTTGCCCTTTTTATGGCTCCTAGGAGCGTTTGGAAATTTTCTATGAGCTTTTGGCTGTCAAATGATGATTTGCCTATAGTGGCATGAATGTTTCCCGTATCATCATTTTTAAAATTGATTTTTCCTTTTTTAATCTCTTCAATGGTTTTCTTAAGATTGGCAGTGATAGTTTCATTTTTTGGTGATGGCATAAGCCCTTTTGGGCCGAGCACTCTCGCTATAGTCGCAAGCTTAGGCATCATATCAGGCGTAGCTATGGCAATTTCAAAGTCAATTTTGCCCGTTTGCTTGATTTGATTTATGAGCTCTGTGCTTCCGGCGATATCCGCGCCTGCTTTTTTTGCTTCTTCTTCCTTTCCCTCGCCTACGAACGCGGCCACTTTTTTGGATTTCCCCGTGCCATGGGGAAGAGCGATAGCTCCGCGAACCTGCTGGTCGCTTTTTTTAATGTCTATGCCAAGCCTGATATGGACTTCTATAGATCCCTCAAACTTTGTTGTGGATGTTTTTTTCGCGAGAGCGATAGCCTCTTCAATGGAATATGTCTTATTTTTATCAACTAATTGATTTATAGCAGAGTATCGTTTTGAGTGAAGCGGTTTTTTTTGCCTTGAAGCTGTTTTTGTTGCAGTTTTTTTGCTTACGGACTTTTTTTCAGGTTTTTCCGGCAAAAGAGGATCGGTTTTTGGCTGATTTTTTTTCTTTTTTTCAGTCGCTTTTTTTACTTCAGTAGTTTCTGCCAATTTTTCTTCTTGAGGTTTTATCTCTTTTGTCTCAGTAGGCTTTTGAGCCTTTTCCTTTTTTGCCATAATTGTTCCTTTCGTGGTATGCGTCCCGAGCGATAGCCGAGGGACTCCCACAAATAATTTATTAGAATTATGAATAATGAATTATGAATGAGAGTTATTTTAATATAGCCATGATTCCTGATTCGTAATTCATGATTCCATTATTTTTCTACCACATCAATTCCCATCTGCCTCGCGGTTCCTTCAATGGTTCTCATCGCGGCTTCAATATTTTTTGCAGTAAGGTCGGGCATTTTTATCTCCGCGATTTCTCTGATCTGTTGTCGTGTTACCTTTCCAACCTTTTTTTTATTTGGTTCGCCCGAGCCCTTTTCCACTTTCGCGGCTTTTTTCAAAAGATCGGAGGCAGGTGGAGTTTTTAATATGAAGGTATATGATCGGTCTTCAAAAATGGTAATTTCCACCGGAATAATATTTCCTCTTTTATCTTTGGTCTTGTCATTAAACTTCGCGCAAAATTCGGCGATATTAACACCGTGCTGTCCGAGAGCAGGACCTACCGGAGGCGCGGGGTTAGCCGCCCCTGCCTGGATTTGAAGCTTTACAATTGTTTTAATTTTTTTAGCCATAAAATTTAATATCGAAATTCGAAATTTTTCTCCCTCTCCCATCCTCTCCCCCGAGGGGAGAGGAGAAGAGGTGAGGGGCGTTTCGAGTTTCGTATTTCGCCCCGATCATTCGATGGGGCGACCCGTCGTATGACTGGGTCGTGCTTCGGATTTATTTAGTTAGATCTTTTTAACTTGCAAGTAATCCAATTCAACAGGAGTTTCTCTTCCAAACATAGACACAAGCACCTTAACTTTTCCCCTTGAATCGTCAACGTTTGATACCTTTCCTTCATAGCCCTTAAACGGCCCGTCATTAATTTTTACCGCATCGCCGGGGTTTACGTCAATAGTGTAGGTCGGCTCTTCAACGCCCATTCGTTTTTGAAGCGATTTGATCTCTTCATCGGAAATGGGAGTCGGAGTTGTGCGCGTTCCAATAAAACCGGTGACGTTTGGCGTGTTTCGCACGACATACCAAGAATTATCGTCAACCATCATGTCAACCAAGACATATCCGGGAAAAATCTTTTCCGTCACTATCTTTCTTTTTCCATTTTTAATCTTAATCTTTTTTTCAGTAGGTATAAGCACGTTAAAAATCTTATCCTGCATGTCCATGGATTCTATCCTCTGTTCAAGATTTCGTTTGACATTTTCCTCGTACCCGGAGTAGGTGTGTATCGCGTACCAGCGCCTTCCTTGTTGTATGTTTTGCTTTGGCATATATTTTTATGCTGTAGGCATATTATTTATTTGCGAACAATATATTAAATATGTAGGTAAAGAAAAAATCGAGCGCGCCTAAAAACGCGGCCATGCCCAAGCTAAAGCCAACCACCATGAGCGTATGCTCAATAGTTGTTTTTCTGTCCGGCCAGAGGACTTTTTTGAGCTCTATTTTTGAAAGTTTGAGATATTCTATAAGCTTTTGCATGATATTCATATATTCACATTGTTGCAAAATTTTTTTATTTTAAAAAGACCTTGGCGGTCTTTATATGATAATAATATCATATCTTCAAAAATATTGCAAGAGCCATGCAATGGCGCTATTTTTAATTTTTTTAGCTTTGTTGAGCTATTTTTTTCAATATGGATTGACGATGATTACAATAAACAATACAATATAGTGAAGCATAATCCATCAAGTTTTTTACAATAGAAAGAGGAAAACAATTCATGAGAACGACCCGAAGAAAAGTCAATACTTTGAAGCACATGGCATTCATTATGGATGGTAATCGGCGCTGGGCGAAAAAAAGGTTTTTGCCGAGCGCTCAAGGCCATCGAAAAGGCTATCAAAAGGTAAAAGAAGTTGCAGAGTGGTGCATTGAAATTGGAGTTGAAGTTTTGACCGTGTATGCGTTTTCAACAGAAAATTGGAAACGCGCGCAAAAAGAAATATCATATCTTATGGATCTCGTGAGATATGCCTTGCGCGACGACCTAGAGAGCTATATGAAACAGGGGATTAGGATTAGGATAATAGGCCAGCGACAACGTCTGCCACGCGACATTCAAGAACTCATTGAAGAAGTTGAAGAAAAGACCAAGTGTAATACTCGACTTGTGTTGCAAATAGCGCTGTCTTACGGAGGAAGGGCTGAGATTATTGAATCAATGCGGGAAATGTATGCAAAAATTTCGCGAAAAGAAATTGACATCGCAACACTTGACGAAGCAATAGTTTCTAGTCATCTTTGGACGCGAGGCGTGCAAGATCCGGATTTAGTTGTTCGAACAGGGGGAGAGATGCGCCTTTCCAATTTTTTAATATGGCAAAGCGTGTATTCAGAGCTCTATTTTACAAAAACTTTGTGGCCGTCCTTTACAAAAAAAGAATTTCAAGAGATGGTGGAAGATTATTACCACAGAAAGAGAAATTTTGGTTCATAAAAACTCTTATTTTAGCTAATAATTTAACTATTATCTTGCAATTTTTTTTATTTTGTAGTATAATAATAAATAGTTCTTTCATTGAAGCTCTTTTTTATGGAGTGTGGTTTGCATGAGTGGTGATCAGCTACTGGGCGTAGGAATTATCTTTGTGATAATTTTCATTTCTTTGCAGCTGATAAAAAGCGCAAGGTATCAGTACATTCAAAAATTTTCAAAGCCAAAAAGATGGAGATAGGCTTCCATCTATAAAAACCGTTCAATGTATTTGAACGGTTTTCACTTTTTATATTTTTATGGTTTTTTAATTTTGAGAAAAAATAATATAGAGGTAGGCGTTACATTCCAGCGTCTACCTTGGAGAGGTCAACCCCGAGTTTGCCTGCAAACACTTCATCACGCCGATCAAGGCGGCGATAGAGACCAGTGACAGATTTTAACTCTGTTCGAATGTCGCGGAGTGTGCCGGCGATTTCGGCGAGGATTGTGGTATGGTTGTCCAACGTTTTTTCAATTGTTACAAGCTGACGGCCGTGGCTTGTAAGAAGTTTAGTGTGGTCAGTGAGTGTGTCGTCTATTGAATTGAGCGTTTCTTTGGTGGCGATTGCCCATTCGTCGAATTCATGTCTGGTGAGTGATTTTTCATTGTGGGATTCCATAGAGTTGAAGTTATGAATCTCTCTGTTAATTTTATAATACCAATTTTTAAAAAATTTGTAAAAGAATTTTAAAAACCCATTATTTTTTTAGGGTTTTTTATGTAATTTTAAAAATTAGTGTGTAATTTTGTGAAAAATTAACAAGGGAATGACAATTTTATTTTTTCTACCGTCATAAATTATATATGTTTTTTGTATTCTTTCATGCAGGCAATGATCGCGTCCCTTGTGTTATGCAGAATTATTCCTTCTTTTTGAAGTTTGGATGTATCTAATATGCAGTTTGAGCGGCCTGCCTTTGCGATTTTTTTTATGAGCAAATCCTTTGCCGGAATCATTGTGTATCCATGTCCCAAATCAATAATTTCTGTATACCACTGCATTATGTCTTTATGCTTCACGGGCTCGGGATTTGTAATATTATAAATGCCGGTTTTCTTTTTATCTATAAGTTCGCGGGTTGCCAAGAGCAGATCGTCTACTATGGTAATAGAATTTTCAACATCTATTATGTTTTTGTAGTTTGAAAGCTTGGTTATAAGATTTCTTGGATTGGGAAGCGAGTCAACGGGCATCCGAATGCGCAAAATAAGAACCGGGAAGTTTTTTAAAACTTCGTCCGCCCACGCTTTTGTCCATGAGTAAAAACTCACGGGGTTTGGAGAGTCTTCTTCTGTAAAGCCGTTTGCGTGAGTTGAAACGCCGTTAAAAATGCATCCGCTGGAAAGATGCACGAGATGGATATTTTTTGCAAGGCACGCATTCATAAGCACAAGCGGGCCAATGGTGTTGCTTTCTATCGTTTCAATTTTATGGTCTTCGCACCAGTCTATATTGGGCCTGCCGGTTTTTCCCGCGGTATTTATAACAATATCAGGCTTATATTCATCAAGTTTTTTCTCAACTGATTTTTTATCCGTGATATTTGCGCTGCTTAATGTCGCGCCAAGATAGCCTTTATATTTATTTCCAAGCCAGCCCGCTCCGAAAATAAGAATTTTTTGCATAGGTTTGTATATTTTTATAAATTATATATCAAATAAAGCGTTTTGTCCAAGATAGTTTTGGGTGTATAATGGGAGTGCCATGGATTTATTTGAGAAAAATATTGCCAAAGATTCTCCTCTTGCCGATAGAATGAGGCCGGATAATTTTGATAATTTTTTCGGACAAAAGCATCTTGTCGGCGATGGAAAGCTCTTGCGCGAGTCTATTGAAAAAGACGAGATTCCTTCGATGATCTTTTGGGGTCCGCCGGGTTCGGGCAAGACGACGCTCGCGCAAATTATTGCCAATATTACGGAGTCTTCCTTTATTCAGCTCTCCGCGGTATCGTCGGGCACAAAAGAGCTGCGGGATATATTTAGAGACGCGAGCGACAAGAAAAAATTTCATGAAAAAAGGACGATACTTTTTATAGACGAGATACATCGCTGGAATAAGTCACAGCAAGACGCGCTCTTGCCCTATGTTGAAAAGGGAGTTGTCACGCTCATTGGCGCGACCACGGAGAATCCTTCGTTTGAGCTTAATTCAGCTCTGCTTTCGCGGTGCCGTGTGTTTGTGCTTGAGCAACTTTTCATACACGATATTGAGGCAATTATCAGGCGGGCGCTATTAGACAAAAAAGACGGGTTGGGAAATCTGCAGGTGCGTGCGGATGATGAAACTATTGTTTTTTTAGCCACCCTATCAAATGGAGACGCAAGAGTTGCTTTAAATGTCTTGGAGTTCGCGGTCAAATCCACAAAACCGAATTCTTTGAAAAAGATTGCGCTGGATAAAGAAATATTGAAAGATTCCTTGAAAAAGTCTCATTTTCTGTACGATCGCGCGGGCGAGGAGCACTACAATATTATTTCCGCGCTTCATAAGAGCATCCGCGGAGGCAATACCGATGCCGCGCTCTATTGGCTCGGACGGATACTTGAGGCGGGCGAAGATCCGCTCTATGTCGCGCGGCGGCTTATTCGGATGGCGGTGGAGGATATTGGCATTGCGAATTCCCACGCTCTTGAGCAGGCGATAGCATGCTATCAAGGATGCCACTTTGTCGGCATGCCCGAGTGCGACGTGATTTTGGCACAGTGCGTGGTATATTTGGCAAAGTCTAAAAAATCCGTAGAAATCTATCAGGCATATAAAAAAGTTAAAGAAGACGTGAATAACTCTGTTAACGAGCCGGTGCCACTGCATCTGCGAAACGCGCCCACGAAATTAATGAAAAATTTAGGGTATGGCAAAGAGTACAAATATTCCCCGGATTATGAATGGAAAGAAGACCAAGAGTATTTCCCGGAAAAATTAAAGGGAAGAAAGTATTTAAGCGATAAGAAGTAAGCAATAAGCAGTAAGATATTACTTTATTACTTATGGCTTATTACTTATAGCTTCAAATATGATTAACCAGCGATCTTCGGGCATTATTATATATACCGTAAAAAATAAGAAGATATTCTATCTTTTGCTTTTGCATGGAAAAAAATATTGGAATTTTCCGAAAGGGCGAATGGAGACGGGCGAAAGCATCCTTGAGACGGCATTTCGCGAAACGCAAGAGGAAACCGGAATTAAAGCAAGAGACATAAAGCTTGAAAAAGGATTTCGCAGCTCATATCGATATACATTTCGAGTTGAAAAAGGAAGAATTATTTATAAAGAAGTTATTTTTTTCTTGGGGCATATAAAAGATATGCCCATTCACATATCAGATGAACATAAGGATTTTGGATGGTTTGCGTATGAAGATGCCCTGCAATGCCTTATTTATAAAAACAGCCAAAAGCTCGTGCGCGAGGCGCACTCTTTTTTATTAAAAAAGTATTATAGCAAATAACCTTGAATTGCGAAATTCCTCCTTCTGTTATTCTCGCGAAAGCGGGAATCCAGTATTTCCTAGTTTTCTGGATCCCCGATCCCAGCCTTCGCCAAGGCTTCGGCGGGCAAGCAGGGTCGAGGATGACAATTTTAGTAGGGGAGTTTCGTAATTCAAGAAAATAAGAAAAGTTGAAAAAAATTCGAATTTCTGCTAAAATTCTTAGAGTTTATTGTTTCAATTTTGTAATTTACTCATATTCACTATAAACTACAAACTATTCACTATATTACATATGACTGATGAACGCTGGATTGAGATTAAGGCCATTATTGAAGATAAATTTGAGATCTTACATTCTTCCGTTGAAGAAATAGGAGAAAATGGGGGTACGGTAGAGATTATTGAATTTATAAGCCCTATGGGCAAGATTCGCCTAGAGAGGACCAATCAACCTCTTGTTATTGATAAAAAAGTTATTGGATCAAAACGCATCGGCAGTGAGCATAAAGTGCAATTCGTTTATTCCGAAACCGAAAGGGTCCATAAATTTAAAGCATATCGCTGGAACGACGAATCCAATTCATGGATTGAAATGGAAATGGAAAAAGACTCATTTTTTCTATAATTTTTTTAAATTATTGACATGAAATCTCAAGACGCTTTTTTTCAGAGAAAAAAATCGCTGCTTTTCGCTGGTATTTTAACAGCTATAATAATATGCATTTTTTTATTTTATTTTTTGACAAGCAAATCATCACTATTAAACACTTTTGAAAAAAAAGAAATAATCACTCCTATTACACAGCCAATAAGCCCAGAGTTTATAGACGAGTATAAAAAAAAGGTGAGAGAAAAAGTATTGTCTTACGATTTAGGGGCCACAGCCCAAGAAGTTCGAGATTATCTTGTCGCAACAACTGTTCCTTCACATGAGTTTAAAGATATCCATCTTGATCTTATTATTATTTTTGATAAGCTCGACTTAGCGGAGAGGAATAATAATATGGAAGAAAAGAATAATCTTATTAAAAAACTTGGAGTCATTAAGAACAAGAATGGTTGGTTGCAATAAATTTAATTGAGGTGGAAAAAGCAACACTGTCATTCCGTCCGCCAGCTGGCGGACGGAATGACAGTAAATCAATATATTTCATTTTTTTAGATCCCGTATCAGGGCGCCCTTCGGCAGGATTCAGGGCCTTCGGCGGGATGACAGTTTTTCTTAAATTTTATAGTTATATGAGAAATATGGCTAAAATAAGTCACTTTTTTGTATGGTTTCTTCCATTCATGGTATTTGCAATGCTTGAATACCTCTTTTTTTTCTATTCGCAAAATCCAGCGATTATTTTTTGGTTTATTATTTTCTCTGCCATTATTGTTTCTTTTGGAATTATGGTTATTATCGGCGAGCGAAATCCTCGTAGTTTTTTTCTTTTTCTCGCCACCCCGCTCTTTTTGGTATTGGGACAGTTTATTTTTGTTTTATTCCTTGAAGGAAAACTTTTACGCCATATTATTGCCATCATCCCCACGATGATTCTAGGAATTTTTCTTGAAAATACGTATGTCCATTTTCAAAAAAAGGAAAAATACGAACAACACAGTATGGGCAATATTTTAAGTTTTTTGAGCTTGATAATACTTTATTTATTTGCCGCTTCGCTTTTTGGATTTATCGTTTATCTTAATGTATCTTTATGGATAGCAACATTTATTATTATGTTTGTTGCTTTTATAGTAACAGAGCAAGTTATGTATTTTCATGAAGTATCTTTTCAAAAAAGTTGGCCGTATCTTGTTATAACATCGCTTGTAGCGGGAGAATTTTTTTGGGTAATAAATTTTCTTCCATCAAGCCTCTATGTGAATGCTTTTATTCTTACTGTTCTGTATTATTTGATGATTGGCGTGAGCAGGAATCATCTTTTGGGGATATTAAATAGATCTGTATTTTTGCGTTACTTTTTTATCAGTATATTTTCTCTCTTGGTCGTGCTTATAACCGCAAAATGGTCATAAGACGCTTATTACATTACCTTGAATTACAAAATAGGTCACTAATGGGTCATTGCGAGCATAACGAAGTGATGCGAAGCAATCTGACCGCCGCGGTCATCCCGAGCCATGCGAGGGATCCCCTGACCAGTTGCACCGTACGAGGAGATCGG
>CAYJWS010000042.1:0-10390 GCA_964373925.1 uncultured Gammaproteobacteria bacterium | reverse complement strand
CATAATGACATACTGCCATTTCTCAGGTGAGTTTGATCCTCCTTCCAACTCTACCGCCCAGCAACGCTGAGGCGGTTTTTTTATCCCTATACCCCATGACACTTCTTCGTCCTTCGACTTCGGAAGGGCGCAGAACTTTTTATCCATTCGACTCGCCCTCGACAAACTCGGACTCGCTCAGGATAAACGTTGCCCCGGCCTAACGCCCGTGGCAACGTTTAAACTTCTTCACTGACCCACATGGACACAAGTCATTTCTGCCCACCCTCTGGCCGTTATAATGAGTTTTGTCATCTTTCGGTTTAATGTTTTGAGACCGTCCGGACCCCTGTCCCGCCATTGGGGACGCGCCACCCGCAAGAGAGCTTCCGCGCTGCATTTCTTTTGCCGGCGCGCTGAATTGCGCATTGCGCAAAATTTCCAATGGAGTTATATTTTGCGCGAACCCGACCTTAAAAACGCTGTATACCACTTGTTTTTGAATAAGATTTAGCAGTTCGGTAAACATCCGGTAGGCTTCTTTTTTGTATTCAATCAACGGATCGCGCTGTCCGTATCCGCGCAGTCCGATTCCCGTTCGTAAATGGTCTATCGCGTCAATATGATCCATCCACAGCATATCAATGGCTCGCAAAAGCATCTGCTTTTCTATTTTTCTCATGACCTCTTCATTGCCAAAGGCTACTTTTGCTTTTTCCTCAAGCTCATTATACCTTAGCACCGCAATCTTAAAAAGGTATCCTATAATTCTCTCGCGCGACTTCGCGTCTTCCAAATTATCACCGGCTTCCTTGCGGATAACGCCAAGCTCAATTTTTTCATGAGCTGATATTGGAAAAATCGTAGACATAACTTCATAAATTTCCTTGAGATTCCACTCACTCTCGTTCTCCGAAGCAGTATGGAAAAGCACCACCTGCTCTATTTCAGATTCTATATTTTCCAAAACCTTGTCTTTCACGTTATCGCTCGCCAATATCTCATCGCGTTTTTTATACATTATCTCGCGGTGCTTGTTTATGACATCATCGTACTCCACAAGATGCTTTCTAATGTCAAAGTTATGCCCCTCTACTTTTTTTTGCGCCGCCTCAATGGAGCGCGAAATCATTTTATTCTCAATGGGAACATCATCTGGAATTTTGAGGGTGTCCATAAGGCTTTTTATTCTTCCCGAACCAAAAATCCTCATAAGGTCGTCTTCTAATGAAATATAAAACTGCGATGATCCTCTATCCCCTTGCCTGCCCGAACGTCCGCGAAGCTGGTTGTCTATGCGACGCGCTTCATGCCGCTCGGTTCCGATAACATGAAGTCCGCCAAACTCGCGCGCCTTCTTTGCCTGCTCCGGAGTTGGGGGGTTTCCGCCCAAAATAATGTCTACTCCGCGCCCCGCCATATTCGTCGCGACCGTGACGGTATTGAGCCTTCCCGCCTGCGCTATAATATTGCCTTCTTTTTCGTGCTGTTTCGCGTTGAGAACCTGCGCCACTATGCCCTCGCGCTCCAAAAGCTTGGCAAGCTCCTCATTTTTTTCAATGGAAATGGTGCCGATCAAAACCGGCTGGCCCATCTTTTGCCGCTCTTTTATTTCTTTGACGATGGCTTCAAGCTTTACCTTATGCGTTTTATAAATTTTATCAGTCGCGTCTTTTCGCACCGCGGGCTTATTGGTGGGAATACTCACAACATCCAGCTTATAAATTTTTGAAAATTCTTCCGCTTCCGTCGCGGCCGTTCCCGTCATGCCGGAAAGTTTTTTATACATTCTAAAATAATTCTGAAATGTTATAGTCGCGAGCGTGCGAGATTCTTTTTGCACCGCCACGCCTTCCTTAGCTTCAATCGCCTGATGCAATCCTTCAGAATATCTCCGACCCTGCATAAGGCGCCCGGTAAATTCATCAACAATAATCACCTCGCCCTTGCGCACCACGTAATCGCGGTCAAGCTTGAAAAGCGTATGCGCGCGCAAAGCCTGCTCAATGTGATGCACCATAGTAATCCCACCCTCGGTATAGATGTTGTCTATGCCGAGCATCTTCTCCATTTTTGCGATGCCTTCTTCCGTAAGAGTAGCCGAGCGCATTTTTTCATCCACATTATAATCCTCATTTTCTTTAAGCCTACGCACCAGCTCGGCAAACTTGCCGTACAAATCTGACGACTGCATATCGGGCGCGGAAATTATAAGCGGAGTCCTTGCTTCGTCAATAAGTATTGAGTCAACCTCGTCAACTATGGCGAAATGAAAACCGCGCTGGACTTTTTCATTAAGAGCTTGCACCATATTGTCGCGCAAATAATCAAAACCGAATTCATTATTCGTTCCATACGTTATATCCGCCTGATACGCTTCTTTTCGCGATACCGGACGAAGGTACTGATGCTCAACGCGAAACGACCCGGTAGTGTCGCGGCTCGGGTCAATAAGCTTTTCTGTTAAAAAATTAGGATCATATAAAAACGCTTCTTCGTGCTGTATGCATCCAATGGACATCCCAAGCTTCGCGTAGATCTGCCCCATCCACACCGTGTCTCTTCGCGCCAAGTAATCGTTCACCGTCACAAGCTGGCAGCCCTCTCCCGCGAGCGCGTTAAGATACAGAGGCAATGTTGCAACAAGAGTTTTTCCTTCGCCCGTCTTCATTTCGGCAATTGATCCACGATGAAGCACTACTCCGCCGATAAGCTGAACGTCAAAATGCCTCAAACCCGTTGTTCTTTTTGACGCCTCTCGCACCGCGGCAAACGCCTTGGGCAAGATATCGTCAAGCGTTTTTCCTTGGGCTAATTCTTTTGTAAATTCGTCTTTAAGACCTTCAAGCCTTTCATCCGAGTATGCGCTTACTTCTTTTTCAAAAGAATTGATTTTTTCTACTATTGGCTCTATTTCTTTGATTACTTTGACATTTGGATCTCCAAAAATCTTCTTTAAAATTCCCATATTGTGTTATTTTCTATATTGAATAATGTAATCATACTATCAGAAAACTCCTATTATTTCAATCCTCCTTCGTCCCGCAGTCGCGGGACTACGGAGGACAAGTAGGTTTCCCACTCCTTATTTCTCCTTATTTTATTATCGAAATAATCTCCCCCTCACCTCAATCTTCTCCCCATTCAGATCTGAGCCTCTCATGGTCAAAAACTATGCCGGGGAGAGGAAATATTTGGTCATGGATTCCCCCGAAAGCCTTCGAGGGAATAACAGTTGCGGGGAATAAAACTAAATAGGCGTATAAGACTTATATGATCAAAAAATCTATAAGACTTATGCGCCATAAAGGACAAATAAGACTTCCCTCTCGCCCCCTTAATCCTAAAAGGAGAAAAATAAGATTTTATGTTTATAAAATGCGGAATTAAAGCCCAACAAGCTCTATTTCCGGCTCCAGCTGTATTCCCAAAAGATTTCTCACTTTCGTTGTAACATATGACATAAGCATAACAACATCTTCTGCCTTTGCTCCGCCAGCATTTATGATGAACGCGCCGTGCTCCTGCGCAATCTGCGCGCCTCCCATTTTTTTTCCCTTAAGCCCGAGCTTGTCTACGATAAAACTTACCGGAAGCTTTTTGTGTTTGGTGGCTTCTTTATATTCTTCTTCGGTAATATCAAGCGCCTTGATAACTTTTTTTTCATCAACTTGTACCGTTTGCAGATCAACATTCTTAAAAACACATCCAGCGCACTGCCAATCCTCGTTATAGCGGGAGTTGCGCATAGTAATTATTTCTTTGACTCGCGCCTTCAGTAGACTCGCATCGCCTCTTGCAAACTGAAACTCCGCAGAAGTAATAACGAGCTTCTCTCTTTTAAAGACGCTGTCGCGGTATTTAAATCCGCAATCTTTATGTGAAAATTCTTTTATTGCACCGCCGACAATGGCATATACTTTTTTTATTACTCCCTCAATTGATTGCCCAAAAGCTCCAGCGTTTCCTCGTATGGCTCCTCCAACTGTCCCACCTATCCCTGCCATAGATTCAAGCCCCGCCAAACCAAGCGCCACGGATTCGTCAATAAATTTTTGCAATGAGCAGCCCGCACCGCATTTTGCATGAACGCCGTCAAACAACTCGTAGCTATTGCTCATGCGTATAACCAGCCCGTCAAAGCCCTTGTCTGAAATAAGGAGATTTGTCCCTCCGCCTAAGATAAAATAAGCAACTTTTAATTTTTTTGCCCTGTCAAGCGCGACCGCGATTTCTTCATCGGTCTTCACTTGTACAAAATATTTCGCCGGCCCGCCAATATGAAAACTCGTGTAAGGAGCGAGAGAAACGTTTTCGCTGAAATCCCATAAATTTTGAATAACTTTTTTTTTCATTCTATTGACATTTATGAAATAAAGTATACAATATTGTAAGTTTTATTTGTTCTTTATAAGGAGTTCCGATAACATGAAAAATATCTTTTATTTGCTGATTTTTTTTGCCATAAGCTGCAGTACTGAACCTATAAATATGACACCTTCTTACGCATACAACGGGACGGTTATTTATCCCGTGAAAGATAATGGCCCTCTTCGCGTCATAAAAGAAAATTTTGTCTATCAAGACGAGCGCGTCAGTATTGGCCTCATTTACTGGTCGGACGGAAACGTCCAGCTTCAAGTATATAGGCGAGATGCAGAAAAAAAATTTGAAAATATCGATCTTAATATAAAAATCCAATAAGGTGTCCAAAGCCTGCAAATATATTTGCGGGTTTTTTATGTCTTGTGGCAGTAAACTGTCAAGACACACTTATTGTGTCATCCTGCCCTCGGCCATGAGCTCGGGCCGAATGGAACCCTGCCTGCCCCGCCATGACGATGGATTCAGGATCTAGATTCCGGCTCCCCGCCATTCGACGGGGCAGGCCGGGGCGGAAATGACAATCTTGCTTTTTTTAAAGTCTCATCCTCTATCTCTCTATCTTTATATCTCAATATCTAGTATCTTAATCTACTCATCAAACATCATCTTCTTAATCTTATACACATCCCCCGCTCCCATAGTCACGACGATATCGCGGGGTTTCACATACGGCTTGAACATTTTTGCGGTTTTTTTAATATCGCCAAAATAGTAGGCGTGAGGATGATTTTTCTTGATTGCTTCGTACAAATCTTTCGTATCAATTTCAATATCATTTTCTCGCGCTGACCGAAAAATATCTACAAGCACAACCGCGTCCACGTCTTGAAAACATTTTGAAAATTGGTCCAAAAAAGCAACGGTTCTTGACGCCATATGGGGCTGAAAAACGCAAATAATATTTCTTTTTGAATATGTCTGCCTAATTGCGTGAAGCGTTTCAAATACTTCCGTGGGATGATGGCCATAATCGTCTATAAAAGTAATCTCGCCGACATGCGATACGTTCATTCTGCGTTCAAGTCCGGAAAATGTCTTGAGCGCTTCTTGAATAACCTCCAGATCTATTCCATACTGCAGGGATGCGATAATGCAGGCAAGCGCGTTGAGCGCGTTAAATCTGCCCATCAAGTTAAGCTCAAAGCTTCCAAAAAGCTTTCGCTTTCTGCGAACGCGAAACTCCGAGAAGTGAAGCTTTTGGTCAAAGTCCGAAACCTGCCACTCGGATTCCGTGGTATGCCCATACGTTACCGCTTTTTCCGAATAATTTTCAATAATATTTTGAATGCTTTTCCAGTCTCTGCAGGCTATTACCTTGCTTTTTGTTTTTTGGATAAGCTCTTCAAAGACTTTTTCCATATCTTCCACGTTTTTAAAGATATCAACATGCTCCCACTCAAGCGTCGTAATAATCGTCGTGTCGGGATCAAGATCCAAAAATTTCGGGGTAAGGTCGTCCTTGCTTCGCGCGTACTCATCGCCTTCCACTATAAAATATTTCCCCAAATCCCAATGCCCGTTCACGCCAAGATCAGGAATGTAGGCCGTTCCCACAAGATAACTCGGTTTGAGATCCGCACAAGTGAAAATATAAGAAAGAAGCGCAGCGGTTGTTGATTTTCCATGTACGCCGGTAATGGCGATAGTTGTTTTCTCCTTGCTCAAAAACCCCCGGAGGTCTGATTCCATAATTATTTTTATTTTTTGTTTTTTCGCGGCTAGCACCTCTCTATTTTCATCATCCCACGACCCGCCCACAACAATAAGATCGGGAGCCCACGTCAAATTTTTTTCATGAAATCCCGCGAATACCGGGATGTGCTTTTCTTCTAAAACTTTGTCGGTGATAAATTCTTTTTCAACATCCGACCCCATGACTTCGTGGCCTTTTTCTTTGCATATGACAGCAAGCCCCGACATCGCGGTGCCTTTAACGCCGATAAAATGAATTTTTTGATATTGAGACAAGTTACATTCCTTCATGGCTTTATTTCTTGATTATTTCCATAATTTCATTAATAATTCTCTCGCTTGCGTCACGTGGCATTACCTTGCCAATGTTTCTTGCAATATCATGCATAAATGCCGAATCAAATAAAATATCTTTTATGATATCGGCAAAACTTTTTGGGTCAAGCTCTTCTTGGTTAAGTATTTCGCAGGCATTATATTTCCCAAACTCATAAGCATTTTCCTCTTGGTGGCCGTTGGGAATAGGAATGAGAATAGTAGGCTTGCCGAGGTACGCAAGCTCTGTCAATGTTGACATTCCAGCGCGAGATATAACAAGATCAGAGCACGCCAAAGCCATTTTTAAATCCTCGGCCGATAAAAATTCAAAGCTTTTGTATCTTGAATGTTTCGCTTCAATATTCATTTTTCCGAGTCCTGTGGAATGTATAATCTGGCAAAATTCAACAAGATTTTGAAGAGAATTGAGTATGAGCGAATTTATCACTAAAGCGCCAGTACCCCCGCCAAGCACAAGCACTACGGGGAAATCTTGAGTAAGACCAAAATATTCAAACGCTTTTTTCGTATCTAAAAACACAAGATCTTTGCGGATAGGATTTCCGGTGTACACGGTTTTTTTCGCGTTAAAATCCTTGAGCGATTTTTCCAATGTTACAGTAATCTTTTTCGCAAAAGGCGCCATAAGCCTATTAGCAAGCCCTCTTCTCGCGTCTTGCTGGTGTATGAGGCAAGGCACGCGCATTAGCCATCCTGCAAAAACAAGCGGAACCGAGACAAACCCGCCAGCCGAGAGTATGACGCTTGGCTTAAAACGGATAAGAATAAAAAGGGATTTTATAAATCCAAAAAAAATAATCAAAGGATCAAAAAAATTCTGGATAGCTATATATCTTCTAAATTTTCCGGAAGGAATGGAAACATAGGGAATGCCATACTGCCCTACAAACTGAATTTCTGGGCCAGTTGAAGTTCCGACCCAGAGAAATTCGCATTCATATCCTTGATTTTTAAACTCTTGCCATATCGCAATAAGCGGACTCACTGACCCTATTGTGCCTCCGCCTGATAATATAATTTTGAGCATAGGTATATGTATAGTATCATTTTCTTATCAAAAAATCAATTTCGCTTTATTTGACTTTTTTTAGAAAAAATGTATAATAATATGGTTGTTGTAATGGTATCGTTCTTTACAATCTTACTTTCGGAGAAAACAAATATGAATTATGTTTTCGTTGGAGGAGGAACAGGATCAAGCGTCGTGCTTCAAGGATTGCGAAGCGTATGCGATAAACATGATACTGTCACCGCGGTGCTCACAACTGCCGATAACGGCGGGTCTTCCGGAGACATTAAATTAGAGCGCGGAACCCCGGCGTTCGGAGATATTAGGCATGCTTTGGAGTCACTTATTACCGACGAGCTTTGGCTGGATATTATCGGCCATCGATTCGACAAAAAAGAAATTCCCACCAAAAAAGAAATAGGAGGGCATGTTGTTGGAAATTTTATAATCACCGCGCTTCAAGAAAGATATAAAGACAGGTTCATAGAGAAACTTCTTGAGTTCCAAAGAAAAGTCGGGACTGATGAACGATTTAAAGTTCTGCCCGTTACCCAAGATGTCGTGGATCTTAAGGCCACATACGCCAATGGTGCCGAACAAAAGGGAGAATCTCTCATTGGCTCGCAAAATACCGAGGATCATCCCCTTCCAATAAATAATCTTATCATCGATCCCGACAATGCGAGCATCGACGACATTTCAGCCGAGGCAATTGAGAATGCTGATTTTATTATCATTGGCCCTGGAAGCACCTACACAAGCATTTCTGCAGTGCTTGTTGTAGGTGGCGTGAAAGAATGCCTCCAAAACTCGCGAGCAAAAAAGATAGTGATTTCAAACATCATGACCCAACCGGGCGAAACAAGCGGCATTGGGCTTAATGGCACGCAAGTTATATTTACCGCAAGCGAAATCATTAAAGTAATAGAGGGCTTCGCGGGGATTAAAACGGATTACATAATTTGCAATACCCAAAAACCCAGTGAAGAACTTTTAAAAAGATACTCAAGTGTCGGACAGCACTTTATTGAAAACGATTTAGGGGACGGCTCTACGGACCAGAAAGTGTTTTTCGGACAACTCGTTTCAGAAAGCGATAAGCATATCCGACATAATCCCATCCGCCTCGGATGGCTTATTAAGGAAATTGTGGAAGAAGCAGAAGAAGCAAAAAAAAGAGATAAAAAAAATTCTCGCCCATAAAAACAAAACCACCCTGCAAGAAAATCTTGCGGGGTTTTATTTTTTACAAAAAAATTACCGTCATATAAGGCTTATAGGACATATAAGACTTATATCCCATATGACAAATGACACAAAAATACATTGCATTATTATTCAACGCTATGTTTTGAAATATTGACCAATATTCCAATGGAGGCAAGGCTTGCGACAAGAGATGTTCCTCCCGCGCTTATAAAGGGCAATGTTACCCCGGTAACGGGAGCTAGCCCTGTCATAACAGCGATATTGAGAAACGTCTGAATGGTCATCCACGCGACTATTCCAGTAGCAAGAAACCTTCCGAACGGATCGGGGGATCTTTGCGCGATCATAATTCCCCTATACATAATAGCCGCGTATAAAAGTATTAGAAGCAAAACAACCACAAACCCCATCTCTTCGGCTATGACTGCAAAAATAGAATCGCTTGTCACTTCCGGCAGATACGAAAATTTTTGCGCTGACTTTCCAAATCCTTTTCCAAAAATTCCACCGGAGCCGATTGCCAAAAACGCCTGATAAATTTGATATCCAATATTTTCTCTGTCTAATGACGGATGCAAAAAAATTTTTATTCTGTCAGCAATATATGGTTTATTAAAAACAATCGCAGCAAACGCGATAATTCCGGCAAGGCCCATATATCCAATATGCCGAAGCCTCGCGCCTGCCACAAAGTAGACCGCCAAAGACATGCATGCTATCACCATAAGCATTCCAAGGTCGGGCTGCAAGACCATAAGCGCGGAGATTATTGAAAGATATGTCAAAAAAGGCAAGAACCCCCTTCTAAAATCGGTTATATCCCCGTATCCCTTCTTCTGAATCCACGAAGCAAGGAAAATAAGAAAGGTAATCTTTACAAACTCCGAAGGCTGGAGCGAAAATCCAAAAATATGTATCCAACTTTGCGTTGTCCCATAGTTGGCGGAAAGCTGGGGTATAAATACTAAAAGAAGCAAGACGACAGAAATAAAAAAATACGCGTGCGTGTACCTGAGATATTTTTTATAATCAATTTTTGAAAAAATATAAAAGGCCGCAACTCCCGGCAAAAGTCCCGTGAGAATTTGATGAAATACCACATAGTATGCGCTTCCAAATTTTTTATAAGAATATACGCTGGACGCCGAAGATAGAAAAAGCAGGCCGAAAAAAATTATCAAGCCCACAATGCCAATAAGGACGTAATCAGCTTCGCCTTTGTTGCCGCGATCGACAAAAAATTTTTTTGACAATGGAACACGCATATAAAATTTAAAATGCAAAATTCAAAATGAATAATGAAATTTATAAATTTTATTTTTTAATTTTTAACTTTGCATTTCCTACAATATCTCGAAACTGGTCTCCTCGGTCAAACTCGTGCTTGAATAAACCGAATGACGCGCAAGCCGGGGACAAAAGTACGATATCACTCTCTTTCGCCATACTCCTTGCAATTCCAACCGCATCAGACATAGTTTTTATTTTAGTTGTAAGCTGTAAGCTATAAGCCGTAAGTGATTTTTTTATCTTCTCGCTTCCCTTGCCTTCAAATAATATAACTGCTTTACAGTGTTTTCCAACAAACTCTCCCAGTTCGTTGAATTTCTCCTGTGGTATGCCCTTATCGCTTCCGCCTGCTATAAGAATGATATTCTTTTTTTTATCGCTTCCCAGCGTCTTAAGCGCGGCGATGGCGCCATCCGGCGTAGTCGCGGATGTGTCATTATAATATTTCACTCCTTCATATTCTCTTGCAAGCTCAAGTCGATGCTC
>CAYJWS010000041.1:0-10404 GCA_964373925.1 uncultured Gammaproteobacteria bacterium | reverse complement strand
TTTTGATTTTTTTTCCTCGTCATGGTGAAAAAAGTAAGCAGCGATTAGAGATTATTTTTTAAATTTCTTACTTGAGAAAAAATTTCCAAGTTAAAATCTCCAGGAGCTTTAATAGGGTCTATATTTATTTTTAAGAAAAGCCTCACAAGCTTTATTTGATTTACATTCGCGGGCGTTATAAGAGGATTATTTGTTGTGTCGGCAGGATAATCGCCATTGTAATAGTAAAAAATAGGGCTTGTATTGTTTCGGATATATTGTGTAACCAATGTAACATTCTCATTCCCTGAAGGGTATTGAACAGGTTGTGTTGCCGTCGGTTCTATAATGCCTTTCATAAGATCTGTTCCATTAAGGTAATATCGCACCCTTTCAACGGCGGTATCTGAATCAATATCGCTGTAAAATATTATGCTTTGGTCCTTTGCTTCAACGAGTGGATAGTCGCCGTTTTCTGCGTAGCCTGCTTCTCGGATTTCTTTTGCCATCGCGTCAATTCCTTTTTTTGCGAAATTTACTGCATCCAAAAGTTCCAGGCTAAACCGATTGCTTTCATATCCCCTTCGTATAAATCCTGAAACAATAGTTAGTGCAATCAGAAATATCGCCATAGCCACGATAATTTCAAGGAGAGAATATCCGAAAGCATTTTCTATAATATTTTTTTGGTTTAACCTTGTCTTCATGTGGGTTTATTGAAGATTAAGAAACACGCTTACTGTTTGATTTGCATTGACGGGAACTGGTTGCGCGGGCTCGGAACGAAGCACCGTGAAACCTGTGGGCGTTATGGTGTACTGATCCCATTCTAGGTTGCTTATAGTAAGATCGCCCGAAGCATTCGTTGTAAAATTTTGATTATACTTATAAATGACAGGGTTTTCACCAATACGCTTGGCACCACGAATAACCAGTGGAACATTTGCGATATTAGTTATGGTTTCTGGGTCGCTTCCATATACCGCTGCCTTAATATCGTAGTCGCCATCGTTGTTGTCTTGCCACACTATTACCAGATAGCCTGCTTGATTGATATAGATATCAGGATTTTCCTGGTCGTTCGTTGTTATGTTATTGATCCTTACGTCAAATGCAATCTGTTTTGTGCCGTCGGAATTAATTTTTTGCATGTAGGTATCGTCGTTGCCATTACGATTATCCTGCCAAACAATATAGAAATCTCCGTTATTATCCTCTGTAATCACCGGGTTTTCTTGAATGGCGGATCCCGTATCACTGTTGATTTTGATGTCATTCGTCCATATCTTGGCTCCTGAAGGATCATATTTTTGAGCATATATGTCCTTATTGCCATTGCGGTTGTCTTCCCATACAAAATATAAAAAGGAGGGTGTTGTGCTGCTTACCGTAAAACTTGGTTTTGTTTGATCGGTTGTTGTTGTATCACTATTTATTTTAATATCATTTGACCAAAGAATATTTCCATTTTTATCCATTTTCTGCGCGAAAATGTCATTGTGGCCATTGCGGTTGTCCTGCCATGCGAAATTTAAGTTATCAGAGGAGTCAATATAAATTTTTGGTTTATTTTGTATGGGAGCGCTGCCATTATACATATTTACCTTCACTTCCGGCGACCATGAGAGTGCGCCAGTATTCGGATTAATTTTTTGCGAATAAATATCGTGTGAGCCATCTCTTGAATCAAGCCACGCAATATAGGCAAAGGGCGGGGTTGTGCCGAAGACAATCTGTGGAAGAGACTGATCGGCTGATTCGGCGGACGTATTTACTTTTTTTGATCCTGACCATTCAGAAACCGGAATGGTATTGAATTTTTCGTAATATATATCTTGATTGCCGTTACGATCATCATTCCATGTAACATAGGTATTGCAGTTTTTATCGCTTACGACATCGGGATTGTTTTGGTTATTAGAGGTGGTTACGGCAAGATCCGGCGTCCATAATTTATTGAAATTAACATCATACATCTGCGCGTATATTCTTGGGTTGTTATTCTGACGAAAATCTCGCCAGATAAATATATAGTTTCCGTTATTGCATACATTCATGCTTGGATTGTCTTGGTCATATGCCGTTGTATCCGTGTTGATAATCCACTCTGTTGGGGCGGCTTGGCGGATCGTTTTTACAATCATAGTAGACAAGAGATCAATCGCAAAGCTAATCTCTGTAAGTGCGCCGGAAATGACGGAGGCATGGGATTTGGTCGGATTGGGATTACCTTGCGCGCTTGTGCAGGCTGATCCGGAGGCGTCAATTTTGCATGTTGTATCGGTGCTGTAGCCAGTCTTGGACGCGGTTATGGCATAGGCGTTTTGAGCGGCGGGTGCGCCTGGGTAGATGAGTTTTCCAGAGTTGTTTGTTTGTGCGCTTATATTAATTGTGGTTGTTCCTACGGCAGCGTTGATGGTGACATCTGCTTGCGGCACAGGCTGTCCGGAAGCATTAAATACGAGTATGGATAGGGTTCCAGTATTGTCTGCGCTTTGATTCCTCTTTGGAGAAATGTTGGATATGATGGAGATATCCTTATTCCCAAATGGTCCTGCCCAAGAAATTTTTATTTTTAGTTTTTTATAATCTGTGCCGGAAAGCTCGCTTGGGTTAATCCCTAAAATGCCATCCGCGGAATCATCATAATAAATTATTTGGGTATGTACCGCGTAACTTGCTCCGTTGAAGATGACATTTTCGTTTTGTAGAATAGTTCCAGAAGGTATTCCCCCAACTGTTCCCAGGTCGTTATACGGAAGGTTCTTCAAAAGTTCCATTTTTTGTTCTGCGAGGGTAATCGCCTGTGTTTTGTACTTGTCTTCGCTTACGAGTTTGAGCGAGTAAGAATATAAGGCGAATATCGTAACAACCAAAAAAGAAATAATGAGGATTGAAATGGTGATTTCTAAGAGTGAAAAACCCTTTTGAGAGCTGCTCTTTGGCTTGTGAAAATATTTTATTTTCATTTTTTCATTTTTTTTAATTTGAAGCTATATTTGATCGGCAAGCGAATATATAGGAAGAATGACGGCAACAGCGAGAAGCGCCACGCCAACGCCAAGGACGAGAATTAACACCGGTTCAATAATTGTTGGCAAGTTTTTCATTGTTTGGTCAACCTCATCTTCAAAAAATCCGGCCATTTGTTCAAGTATGACATCTAAAGATCCGGTTTCTTCTCCGACGTTTACCATCTGCAAAACAACAGGTGGAAAAAGTTTTTGATACGGCTCCAAAGACTCATGGATTTTTGTGCCTTTCTGGATTTTATCGCGGGCGTCTAAGAGCGATCTTTTGAATAATTCATTTCCTAAAACTCTCGAGGTTATTTCAAATGACGTAATAATGGCAATATCCGTTTTAAGGAGCGAGCTCAACGTCCTTGCGAAGCGGGCGAGATTGATTTTTTGCACAATAGTTCCCAGGATAGGAGTTTTAAGAAACGTCGCGTGAAGAATTAATCTGCCCTTTGGAAGGCGAATAATGCGCAAAAATGCAATAATAAAAACAAAGGATACTATGAATACATATGCCCCGTAAGTGGTTAAAAAATTTGAGATCGCGATGAGGATTCTTGTCGGGAGCGGAAGTTTCCCGCCGAATTCTTTGAATATCGAAAGAAGGCTAGGAATAACAAATACTATTATTAAAATACTAATAACAACCATGGCTGTCAGGACAACAACCGGATAGATCATTGCTCCGCGAACCTTTGACACGGTATCATGGTCTTTTTTCATTTGTAAAAAAAGCTGCTTTAAGACTTCTTCAAGTCGCCCCGTGGATTCTCCCGCGCGTATCATGTTGATAAATAGTTCCCCAAAAACATTTTTATATTTTTTTAAGCCGTCAGAAAAAAGATTTCCGCGCTCTACAAAATTTTGAAGATCGGTCAGGATAAATTTAAACCGTTTATTGGACGTCTGGTCTCGAAGGGTTTTGAGCGCGACGGCAAGCGAGATGCCCGTTTGAATCATTATGCTTAATTGTTGAAGGAAAAAAAGCTTATCCCTAACGGAAATTTTTGTAAACTTCATGAGCAAGGATTGCATACCAAAATTTTTTTCTTTTTTCTTTTTTTGCATCAAGCCATTGCCGAGCGCCTCCATTGTGGCATGAGAGACACTATTTTGGGGTTCATTGTTAATTGTTTCCGCCATATTTTTTTTGTTTGTTGTACGCCCATGCGTTCCTTTTGTTTTTATTCTTTGCTTACCCTAAGGACTTCTTCAATGGTCGTAATACCTTGCTTTGCTTTTATGAAGCCGTCTTCAAGTATCGTTATCATATTTTGTTTTCTCGCAGCGGCCTTTAGCTCCGTGTCAGTGGCTTTTCTAATAATAAGATCAGAAACATCCGGTGTGACTTCCAACACTTCATATATGCCCATTCTTCCTTTATAGCCATCGTGATTGCATTCTTTGCAGCCCTTTCCCCGATAAAAGAGGAGCGATTCCATACTTTGTTTATTGAGTGAAATAATTTTTTCTCTTTCAAGTGAAACCATGAGCGTTTTTACATCAATAAGCTTATCGAGCTCTTGCACGCCTTTTTTATCAAGGGTATAACTTTCGATGCAGCGTGGACAAATTTTTCTCACAAGCCTTTGCGCTATGATGACGTTCGTGGTGGTAGCGATGAGAAATGAGGGGACACCCATGTCTGTCAGGCGAGGGAGGGTTGTGACAGCGTCGTTAGTGTGAAGGGTTGAGAGCACAAGATGGCCAGTCATGGCGGCATGAACCGCGATTTCCGCAGTTTCGTTATCTCGAATTTCGCCAACCATAATGATATCCGGATCTTGGCGCAGAAACGCGCGAAGCCCTGCTGCAAAAGTATATCCGATCTTCGGATTTACCTGGCTTTGATTGATGTGCTGCATTCTGTATTCGATAGGATCTTCAATAGTCGAAATATTCACCTCGGGAGTATTGAGGATGTTTAAGATGGTGTATAATGTCGTGGTTTTTCCAGATCCGGTAGGCCCGGTCGCGAGGATCATCCCATGGGGTTTGTCAATATTTCTTTTTATGATCTCATAAGGTTTTTGCTGGAACCCGAGCTGTTCAAGTGTGAGTATCTGTGATTTTTCATTCAGAAGGCGCATGACTATTTTTTCGCCGTCAAAGGCCGGGATTACCGAAACGCGAAAAGATACTCTATAGTCGTTCGAATTTATTTTAAATCTTCCATCTTGGGGAAGCCTGTGTTCGTCAAGTTTGAGGTTTGAAAGTATTTTTATTCTCGCGATAATTCCTGCATGCACGGATTTTGGAAGAGTCATGACATTTTTGAGTATGCCGTCAACGCGATAACGGATATTGAGCTCTTTTTCCTCCGGCTCAACATGAATATCCGAAGCACCCTCAAAAATTGCGTATTCAAGAAGCGTGTCAACAATTCGAATGACCGGGAGGTCTTGCGCGAGTTCTTTTAAGTCTTTATTATTATCTCCTTCGCCTTTTATGGATTCCTCCTGTTCCTTTTGGATATTTCCAAACTCTGCTTTAAGCCCGATATGATATGATTTGAGCGCGTCATTGATGGCGGAAGGGGTTGTAATGTAAATCAGAATATCAAGATTGGTTTTCTTTTTTAAAAAATTAAAAATCTCCAGGTCTTTTGGGTTCAGAGCGGCGATTTTTAGATCTTTGTCTGTCTTATCAAAAGCTATGATATGATGGGATTGTGCTATAGCCTCGGGGATGAGAGTTAGAACGTCTTTTCGGACAACGGTGTTTTTAAAGTCTATAAAAGGAATCCCATAAAACAGCGCAATTGTTTCAAAAAGCTGGCGTTCAGAAAGAATCTTTTTTGATTCTAGATATTCATATAATGTCAAATTAAGCTCTTGTGCTTTTCTTAAATGCGTTTTAATGTCTGACTCATTATATATTTTTTGAGAGAGCAGAATTTGGTTTAATTGCTCGTTTGAAAACATATGAAATTTCTTATTTTTTCTTTTTAGTGCTTTTTATATTATACCATAAAATCTATAAGTAAAGAAAGGTGGATGGACAAAATAGAAAAAAATAAGTAGAATATACTTATATGTGCCTTAAATGAGAAAATATTTGTTTATTAGTTGATTTTTTGGTTATTAAATCAAGAGTCAATAATTTTCAATTTCTAATTTCTAATTTTTATTGAATTTTTAATGATTAAATTTTTAAATTGTTTAAAAATTGATTCATTAATTGGAAATTGAAAATTAATAATTAAAAATTCCGAACTCTTTAATTCGTAAAGAAATTACAAAGAAATTATTTTGTCATTGAAGGTACACTTAAGAATTGAACCCAAAGACTGTTATGGAAAAAAAACTTTACTATGGCTCGCCCAAGACTCTTGCGCGGGATTGGTACGCCCAGCTTATGATGTTTATGACGGTTATAGCGAATCTTACGATGTGGATAATTATTTATCAAAGAGTTGAACCCACGCGAGACCCCATTGCTCTGCACTACACGATTTATTTTGGCATAAATTTTATCGGTGAATGGTATAAGATTTTAGCCATCCCGTTTTTAGGAATTTTTATAGGATTTGTGAATGCGCTTTTCAGCCACTTTTTATATAATAAAAATAAAATAGGATCGTATATTCTCGTAACATCGGGATTCTGCATCCAGCTTATATTGCTTTACTCAATACATTTAGTGACAATATACATCATTTCATAACGCGAGTATTATGGAAAAATTTATAATTCTTAAAATATTTTTTTTAAGCACACTTTCATTTATTTTTGCAATTGCATGGACCCCAGTCTTAACGCATTTTTTATATAAATACCGGCTTGGAAAAAACATACGCTCTTCTACAATCGCTCCGGTATTTGCCGCTCTTCATTCGAAAAAAACAGGAACGCCGACTATGGGGGGAATTCTCATTTGGCTTTCAGTTTCCGTAATAATTTTTTCGTTTTATTATCTTGGAAAGTTTTTTGACGGATTTTGGAACAATCTTAATTTTTTATCTCGTTCTGAAACACTTCTTCCCTTGGGAGCTCTTATTGCCTCCGCTGTTATAGGACTTATTGATGACCTTATTGATGTATGGAAAAGAAAAGGCCTGGGCGGCGGGCTTAAGATGCGGCATAGAATATTAACATACACGATCATCGCGGCTATCGGAGCGTTATGGTTTTATTTCAAGCTTGACTGGACAACTATCCGCGTGCCGTTTGTAGGAAGTTTTGACATAGGGCTGTGGTACATACCAATTTTTATTTTTATAATTTTTGCAACTGCGTTTTCCGTGAATGAAATCGACGGGCTCGATGGCCTTGCCGCGGGCGTGTTGCTTACTTCGTTTGGCTCTTTTGGAGTAATCGCATTTATTCAGGGGAAGTATGATTTGGCGGTTTTTTGCGGCGTTATCATCGGAGCTCTTCTGGCATTTTTGTGGTTTAATATTCATCCAGCGAGGTTTTTTATGGGTGATACCGGCGCAATGTCATTGGGTGTTACATTGGGCATCATCGCTATGCTCACAAACTCCGCCTTGTTTTTGCCGATTATCGGAATGCTCCTTGTGGTTGAATCGCTTTCGGTCATCGTCCAGCTCGCTTCAAAAAAATTCCGTGGGAAAAAAGTTTTTCGCAGCGCTCCGTTTCACCATCATCTGGAAGCAATAGGCTGGCCTGAAACAAAAATAGTGATGCGGTTTTGGGTTATTTCGGGAATTTTTTCGGTTATTGGGCTCATGCTTTTTCTCATTGATCATCTGCAGAAGGGAAGTTAGTACATATCGTGCGTGCAACACAAAGAGGATAAAAAGTTTTTGTAATCGGGAAATAACAATTTACATTTTGTCATTTTGGACGATCGTCCAAAATGACAAAATTGGATTTGTACGTAGGTAAATTGAGGATGATAAGATGGAGAGGTAGACTTATGAAAAAAATATTTATATATAAACTTTGTTTGTAATTTTATCTCCATTTCCTATAACCGAAAGCTTTTGGTATCTCATTGCAACTCATGAGATTGCTTCGTCGTCCCGAAAGCTTTCGGGAGACTGTTCGCGATGACCATAAAAAAGAGTATTCTAATTAAAATAATTTTTCTAAAATAAGATGATATTTTAAAAATACTTGACAATATTTATTATATATGTTATTATAACAATGTTCTTTAACAAATGCTTTTCTGGGGTTCTGATGTGTTGTCAGAATGAGGGAAAAGCGCAGACGCAAAGGAGCGTATTATGTCGAAGAAAGATATTTCTTCCATTGTCAGCGGTGCCGGCCTTTTGACCTCGGTTTGGACCGAGCTTATGAAGGAGGTGCAGAAACTCGGAGGAAGCGATGATGATATTCATCTCCTTGCCCGACCCGAGGGCGCGGAAACTATTGCAAAGATCGCCAAGATCATTGTTGGCAACGCTGTCGAGATTTTTCAGGTGATCGTCGACTATAAAATGACGCTCGCCGACATGATCACAACAGGGAAATACGACTGGGTGAATTCAGACATTACCCAAGAACATTTCCCGGTAGCGGGCAAAGGGACGATTGAGCTCAAAGCAGAGCTCATCCACTTCGGAAAGCCCATGAGCACAGACAATGTGCTCAAAGAAATTGACCGTCGCGGTCTTCGCCAGGCTACTTTACCGGAACTCCTTGCTTTCGGGGCTAAGTATCCTGAAAGGCAAAGAGAATTCCCCGTTGTCGCTCTTGGCTCGGTCTGGGCGCTCTCGGGTGGTGACCGCTTCGTGCCGTATCTCCGTGAGCGCGATTCTTCGCGTTTGCTGAGTCTGGACTGGTACGACGATGTTTGGTTCGGCGACTGTCGTTTCTTGTGCGTGCGCAAGTAACTCTTGATCGCTTGAATCCTTGAGGCTTAAAAAAGTTTCTTGAATTCTTGCCTGCCCGCCGAATCCGCCACTGGCGGAGAAGGTGGGAAACCTTAAACCCTTTTTTATTATCCATCTCGGATCTTGAGAAAGGGTTTTTTATTTTGAAGAAAATTGTTTATTTTTATTAGTTTTGAAGATGGAATAATGGCGTATAATTTTTGATTGTTATTGGACCCCATCTCAAAAATAAGTTCTACGGTCATCCTGATCCGCCAGTCCGCTTCGCCGGAGCTTTAGCGAGGAGATTTCGTAAGAATAAGGAGACCCAACGACTGGGCTCAGGGCGACCAGGGGTCGGATTGCTTCGGAGGCCTCAGAATGACACATAAGAAAAAATTTATTTTTAAGATGGGTTTTAGAAATTTTATTTTTTTGTCATTCGAATTTTTTACTTCTTGTCATTCTGGCCCCCCGAACGCTTTCGGGGAATCTAGAGATCCTGAATCAGGGTTCAGGATGACAATCGGGAATAATAAGGGGGTTTGAATTTTTTTGGACAGAAATGAAAAATTAGGCTAAAATGCCATAGTATGGATAACTTTCAGGACAAAAAAATTCTTATTACGGGACTGGGACTCCATGGCGGGGGAGTTGCGGTTGCGAATTGGTTTTTGAAGCAGAAAGCGCGGGTAAAAATTACTGATCTCAAGACCAAAGAAGAGCTCGAGTCCTCTCTGAAAAAAATAAAAGGCAAGCCCGAATTTGCTCTTGGAGAGCATGATCCAAAAGATTTTACATGGGCGGATATTGTTGTTCAAAATCCCGGCGTGCCGCGAGATTCAATTTTTTTGGACATTGCTAAAAGCAGGGGAGCGCTCATTGAAAATGAGGCAACGCTTTTTTTTAAAATTATTGGAAGAGAGAGAATTATCGCAGTTACAGGAACAAGAGGGAAGTCCACAACCGCCACGCTTATTTTTGAAATAATAAGAAAAAAATACAAAAATTCTTTTCTTGGAGGAAACCTTGTTTCAGCTCCAATGTTTTCTTTTATTGAGGACGCTCTAAAAACAAAAGATCCTGTAGTGCTTGAACTTTCTTCTTGGCATCTTGAAAATCTTGGTGAAATGCGCCTAAGCCCGCGTATTGCCGTGTTTACCAACCTGTATCCTGACCATCTTAATCGCTATAAAAATATGGAGGAATACGCTCGTGCCAAACAAAATATTTTTAAATTTCAAGCGCCAAATGATTATCTCATAATCAATTGGGACAATCCCTATACTCTTGTGTTCGGCAGAGAGGCGAAATCAAAGAAGCTTTGGTTTTCTCGGCACTATAGTTTTGATACCAGCGGAAGCTATGTGGAGGGCAAGAGCATATATTTTTTTGATGGCAAGAAGAAGGAGAAGATTTTAGATTTTAAGAACATAAAGATTAAAGGAGATCATAATGTTCAAAATATTTTAGCGGCTGTTTGCGTAGGAAGAATATTGGGAATCAATTCTCATGATATTAAAGATGTGGTTTATTTATTCGCAGGGTTGGAGCATCGACTTGAGCTTGTGAGGGAGTATGAGGGAGTACAATACATCAATGATACGTCTGCCACAACTCCCG
>CAYJWS010000040.1:0-10621 GCA_964373925.1 uncultured Gammaproteobacteria bacterium | reverse complement strand
GATAATTTTCCTTCAAAAGCCCCTTAACAGAGTCGCTTGGAAGCGCGAGCGATGAAGCGTTGACAAAAAACATCTCTATTTTTTCGCTTGAGTCTAAGATATACGAGGCCATGCCAAACCGCGCTCGCAGCACTTCTTTCCAAAATGAAATTTTGCTTGTGTTATTTGGAATCTTCCTTTTACTTACGTCGACAAAAAATCCTGTTGTAAAGTCTTTTTCCCCGCGGTCCAACACGCATAAGTTTGAAGGATACTCAAAAAAAATATTGTATTTCTGAAACTGCAAAGTTTCTCCGCCACCGCGTCCGCACAAAGGATATGGCGCCCGCGCCCAAATATACGAAACCGCAACTACGAGAACGGCGCATCCAAGAACTACAAGATATGATCTTCGCATTTTCATAAAAACTGGCTTCTTAATTTTGCCAATTCAGCCCGTTCATTTGCAAGCTTGGCTTTTTCTTTCTTGATAACTTGTTGAGGTGCTTTTTCTCTGAAATCTTTATTATTTAGTTTGATTTGCAAGGATTTAATATACTCCTCTTTTTCTCTTATTAATCTGATGATTTTTTCTTTATTCAAATTTTGAACGCCAGTGGCCGAAAGGCGTATTTCAATCTTTCCAACTGCACCCGAAATATAAGTATCAAGCGTATCCACCAGTTTGACACGCGCAAGCTTCTCTATAATACCATAAAAATCACTTATATTTAACAACTCTTTATCTGCTTTTGGCATAACCATCATCGCATCAGCGACAATATTAATATTGTTGTTATTTTTTAAATTACGAAGAGTAATAATAATTGATTGTATCTTCGAAATGATATATTCAGCATTTGCTTTATCCTCTTTATTCTTTTCTAATATCGGTATTATTTTTGGCCATGACGCAATCATTAATAAATCTTTTGAAAAATTTTTCCATATTTCTTCAGTAACAAAGGGCGTAAATGGATGCCACATCTTTAAAAGCTCCTGCAAGATATAGAGAAGAATATCATCTTTATCTTTTTCTATTTTTGCAATCTCTAAATACCAATCGGCAAAATCGTTCCATGTGAAATTTCGCAAATCTTCCCCTGCTTGCGAAAAATTATACTCATTGAAATTTTTTGTAACGCCTAAATTTAAGTCTTGGAGTTTCCCCAATATCCATCGGTCAGCCAAGGTTTTTGGCTTGGGCATTTTTTCAATCAATCTCACATCCTTAACCGTCATAAGCACAAAACGCGATATATTCCAGAGCTTGTTGGTAAAATTTCTAAATCCGGCAATCTTTTCTTCTCCCAAGTGAAGATCATTGCCTGCGGTATTTCCGATAAGAAGGCTCAAGCGCACGGCATCGGTTCCATATTTCTTGCATACATCAAGCGGATCAATAATATTCCCTAAAGACTTTGACATCTTTATCCCCTTCTCGTCGCGTACAAGCCCATGAAGATACACTTCATGAAAAGGGACTTCTCTCGTATGGTACAGGCTCATCAAAATCATTCTCGCGACCCAAAAAAATATAATATCATATCCCGTCTCCATAAATGACGTTGGATGAAAATTTTTCAGATCTTGCGTCTTGGCAGGCCAGCCAAGAGTAGAAAATGTCCAAAGTCCCGAAGAAAACCATGTGTCCAGAGTATCAGGATCCTGCTCCCATCCATCTCCTTGTGGCGGTTCAACTCCGACATAGATCTCCTGCTCCGAGTGGAAATCCAAATTTCGAGTTTCGAGTTTCGAAATACCCCTCACCTCTTCTCCTCTCCCCTCGGGGGAGAGGATGGGAGAGGGGGAGATTTCGAATTTCGTGCTTCGAATTTCTGATTTCCGTCTATACCAAACGGGTATTCTATGCCCATACCAAATTTGGCGAGAAATGCACCAATCGCGCAGATTCTCCATCCAATAATAGTACATCTTTTCAAATCGCTTCGTGACAAAACGCACATGACCACTTTTAACGGCGTCCAAAGATGCTTGTTTGAGAGATTTCCCTTCCAAACGTTTTACCTTTTTATTAACGTCAATCCACCACTGATCCTTGGTAAGTGGCTCAATAGGAGTTGAACAGCGATAACATACGGATAAGTTATGTATATAATCTTGATCTATCTTCTCTAGTAGACCTTGCGTTTTGAGCACCTCTACTATTTCCTCTCGGCATGACCGCGCGTTTCTTCCCACGAATTTTCCTGCAACCTTCGTAAAATTTCCTTTTTCATCAATAATTTTTACGATCGGAAGCTTATGCTTTTTTGCAAAATCAAAATCTTCAAAGCTATGCGCGGGCGTAATGGTCATAGCGCCGCTTCCAAAATTCATATCAACCAAGGTGTCGGCTATAACGTTTGCCTCAATCTTGCCATCAATCCAGTCAACCATGAATTTTTTGCCTACTAAATTTTTGTATCGCTTATCTTTTGGATGAACGACAATGGTCTTATCGAGAAATTTTGTCTCTGGACGCGCCGTGCCGATGATAACAGGCCCATATTTAAAATAATAAAATTTTGCCTTCTCTTCTTTGTATTCAACCTCATCATCAGCAAGGGTTGACTCGCATCGTGGACACCAGTTCACAATCCTCTCTCCTCGATAAATCAAGCCATCATTATACATGCGAACAAATGCTTCTCGTACAGCCTCCGATAATCCCGCATCAAGTGTAAATCGTTCCCGCGACCAATCGCACGATGATCCCATCTTGCGTATCTGCATGCGGATGGTATCTTGAGAACCTTCAACAAACTCATCAACACGCTCTAAAAATTTTTCTCTTCCTAAATCATACTTGCTCTTTCCCTCTCCTTGTAAAATCTTCTCAACTTTTGTCTGAGTGGCTATGGCGGCATGGTCCGTTCCCGGAAGCCACAGCGCCTTTTTCCCGCGCATTCTTTGAAAACGAATTACCAGATCCTGAATCGTTAAAAACATCGCGTGTCCAATATGTAAAATCCCAGTCGCATTCGGAAGCGGCATGGAAATAGAAAACGCCTCCTTGCGCTTGCCCGGCAGATTATCCGGATTAAAAAAACCGCTTTCTTCCCAGCGTTTATAGATAGCGTCTTCCACTAAAGACGCGTCATAGAATTTTGGAATTTCCTTATTAATATTTTTACTCATAATGTGCTTATTGTAATATAAAATGCCCATTTTGACAAAGGCAAAATCTTTATTTCCCCTCCTCATCATTCGACCTTGAGCTCATGACCGAAAGGTGAGGATGGGCTGGGGGAGGTCTCAGAGATACCTAAAACCTCCTCTTTCATCTCCCCCTCACGAGGGGGAGAAAATTTATTATAAATACAAAATCGTTGCTTGACATAAAGGACATATTCCTCTACAATGCCTTAATTTACCACCACACCAATAGTATCATCGAAAAGTCATATGATATTGTGATATAAAAAAACTTCAGTAAAAAGACTTGATAAAATTGTTATTGGTGTAGTGGTTTACGCCGCTTCACTAAAACTAACCATCCTTGAGCATGGCATTGACTACGGAACAACAATTCGAGGAGGCGATCAAAAAGAGCAACTATGTTCTTGTCGCGTTTAGAAAAAATTTTCATGCCGACTCTTTAGCCTCTTCTGCCGCGCTTGGGATGCTCTTAAAAAAAATGGGAAAAACTTTTGATATCGTCTGCGACAACATTCACATCCCGGAAAACCTCGCTTTTCTTCCGGGCATACAAGAAGTGAGCCCGAAAATGGAAGAGCTGCAAAAACTCATCATCACGCTTGATCTTAAAGACAACGAAGTTGACCAGTTCAGCTACGACATCCAAGACAAACACCTTAACATATATGTCACGCCCAAGTTCAGCTCTTTTCAAAAAGATCATATTGCAACGCAGTTTGCTCCATATAAATACGACCTCATTATTGCCATAGACACGCCCGACCTTGAGTCGCTTGGAAAAATCTATGATGAGCATACTGACTTTTTTTTCCATACGCCCATAATAAATATAGACCACCACCCGTCAAACGAAAACTTCGGCCAGGTAAACATAATAGATCCCAAGGCGACATCGGTGGCGGAAATACTTCTGCGCTTATTGGCAGATTTTAAAAAAGAACTCCTTGATAAAGATATTGCCACATGCCTTTTGGCGGGCATTATCTCAAAAACAAAAAGCTTTACAACACAGACCGTGACGCCCCAAACGCTCAAGTGCGCGCAAGAGCTCATAGACATGGATGCCGACAGAAACATGATTATAAAAAACCTCTACAGAAACAAGACGCTTCCGACCATCAATCTTTGGGGAAGGGTTTTGGCGCGGCTTAAGCATGATACGGAACTCAAGCTCTCCTGGTCGCTCATCTCGGAGAATGATTTTATTGAAAGCTCCTCTACCGAGCGAAACCTCGAGGGCATAGTAGACGAGTTTATAAAAGATATTGCCAATGTGGAGGTCATTGTCATTCTCTATCAAAAAGGCTTAAACGTGCATGGCATCATACATAGCATACATAATCAAGAAGACGTCCTCGCGCTTGCAACGGAGCACAAGCCGCAGGGCACGAAATATTTGGCGGGCTTTACGCTCTTCAATACGCACATAAGCGAGGCGGAAAAAAAAGTTATTGATGAGATGAGAGAAAAGCTCAAGAAAAAAATACGCGGTTGATAATTCGCGCAAAAGTAGTATAATTCATTATAAAATATTCTATGGGTGCGTAGCTCAGCTGGTTAGAGCATGCGACTTATAATCGCAAGGTCGGTGGTTCGATCCCACCCGCACCCATTCAACATATGCCTCAAATAAAACGAGTTTTCATAATTCACGGCTGGGATGGCTACACCGATGAGGGTTGGTTTCCATGGTTAAAAAAAGAGCTTGAACAAAAAGGCTTTGACGTCATAATCCCCGCCATGCCTCACCCAGAAAATCCAACAATTAAGGATTGGGTTTCACATCTTTTAAATGAAGTAGGAAAACCGGATAAAAATACATACTTTGTCGGACACAGCATTGGATGCCAAACAATACTGCGCTACATTGACCAGATCAAAAAACCAATCGGCGGAATAGTCTGTGTCGCGCCATGGTTTACATTGCCTCATCTTCGGACTGATGAAGAAAAGAAAATCGCGCAACCATGGCTCGAAACGTCGTTGGATTATAAAAATATTAAACGACGGGCAAACAAAATAATCGCCATTTTTTCAGATGACGATCCGGATGTTGATGTAGGAGATAAAAAACTCTTTGAAAATCGTCTAAGCGCAAAGACAGTTGTCGAACACAACAAGGGACATTTTAGCGGAAGTGACGGAATAAAAGAATTGCCGTCTGCGCTTGAGGCGGTGCTTGAAATTGCTGAAGAAAATTAAAAGTTTTAAGGGTGATGGATAGTCTAAGCGCTCCACTAAAAATTCGGTCATCTGACGCAACCGATTTTTTATTTTATCCCTATTTTGTTCAAGCGCACTCAGCGGCACTTTGCGCTTGCTATCAGAATGATTTTTTGCTATCCTTAATAATTGGCGAGGGACTGCAACGTGCAATTCCGGCCATGCTATTTACAAACTCCTTTTTGGAGGACATACGATGTATATACGATTTGTTCTTTTCCTTGGTCTATGCGCGGGATACGCTCAATTAGCGCTCGGACAGGATGGTATACTTGATACCGTCGCTGGTACGGGTGTGCAAGGTTCGGGCGGAGACGGCGGACTGGCTGAGGCAGCCACATTTGATACGGTGGTTGCTGTCGCTGTGTCACCGGCTGACGCGAGTTATGTGCTGGTTGACGCCGCTGCTCAAACTATTCGCCGCATCAATTCTAACGGTATCATCACGACCATTTGCGGCATCGCCGGCGCCGACGGTTACAGTGGCGACGGCGGACCAGCCACCGCAGCGGTGGTCCAAACGCCGATGGACATCTCACTGGATTCCAACGGCAACATCTTTATCGCCGACACGTACAATCACACGATCCGCAAAATCGCTGCCACCACAGGTATTATTACCACCTATGCCGGTGCCAGTAGCGGGGGCTACAATGGTCCAGATGGCGTAGCTACTGAAGTCGTGCTGAACAACCCAATGGGAATCGATGTGGATTCGGCCGGCAACCTCTATATTGCCGACTCTGGGCATGGCGTCATACGCAAAGTAGACACGGAAGGTAACCTGACGCAAATTGCTGGCACATTTGAGCCAGATGGAACATCTCGCGGCGATGGCGGACTGGCAACAGAAGCACAGTTGAATGTTCCATGCGACGTGGCAGTTGCATCCGACGGCACCCTCTACATCGCCGAACTTGCCGGCAACCGCGTACGCAAGGTTTCGACCGATGGCATCATCAGCACGTACGTTGGTACGGGCGAAGTGGGATACTCCGGCGACGGCGGCCATGGCAGCCAGGCGACCGTCAATTTTGTTGGTCCCTATTCAAATAAGATTAAGTTGAGTGCCGATGGCGCCCTTTTGATTGCTGACTCTGGCAATGCGGCCGTCCGTCGCGTTGATGCTAGTTGTTGCATAGAAACCTTTGCCGGCAACGGCACGGGTGGCTACAGCGGCGACGGCAAATGGGCGTTTGAAGGCCAGCTCCAGCGGCCATACGACACGGCATCACAAGCAAACGGCGATGTTCTCGTCGCTGACAGCGGGAACTACCGATTGCGCAGGGTGTGCACCGGCCTAGTAATCCCCGCCGGCGCCGGCGCTACCGCATCGCTTGGCGATGAAGTTTCTGTGACCTTCGACGGGGTCAATACGGGCATTGAAATTTCTATAGATGTCCGCGCCCCCAACAACCCATTGATTCCCGATAACCTCCTAGTCAACGGCCAATACCTTGACTTCACACTCACCAGCGGCACATTCGTTGGAACCATTACGCTGCGAATCAAGTATGATCCAACGGGCCTAACGCTCGAAGAACAGCAGGCGCTCAAACTTCTGCATTATAACGGAACCGAGTGGGTAGACGTGACGGTAAGTGTGGATACCGACGCGACCGAAATTATCGGGCGCGTCTCAAGCCTCTCGCCGTTTGCCGTAGTTCAGCCTGTTTCGGAGGTACCGTTGGTAAACTTTCGGCGAGGCGAAGTGAACGGCGACGAATCGTACGACGTTTCTGACGCCGTCACCATCCTTCTGTTCCTTTTCTCGGGACGCCCTGTTTCTTGCGTTGATGCCGTTGATGTTGACGACAATGGCACAACAAACATCTCTGATGCAATACATCTCCTCAACTGGTTATTCCTTAATGGACCGCCTCCTGCTCCTCCGGGTTCAGACGAAAGCGGCCTTGATCCGACGGCCGATGATCTCGGATGCACCGCGTATCCATTCTAAGGAATAATAGACAGATACGTTCGTTCTTTTATAAACCCATGGCGGATGACAACATTGTTATCCGCCTTTTTTATTTTTTCGCATTATTTAATTAGGAGTTACGAGTTTGATAAATTTTGTATGTTTTTTTGTCATTCCCCCGAAGTTTCGGGGGAATCCAGGAATTCGTTCATGAATTAGCATGGATTCCGGCTCCGGGGCCGGAATGACATCAAGCCCATGACTCCTATCAATATTACTTTGGAAAAAAACTCAAAAATGCTACAATACATGCAATGAAATCATCAAAAATACAACAATTTATTACGGCGTGGCACAAAATCCCAGAACTCGCATTTATTAATGTGCTTGCCAAAAAATATCCAAAGGCGGAGTTTTTTTTGGTAGGGGGAATGGTGCGCGACTTGCTGTTAAATAAAGACTCACAAGACCTTGATTTTGTCGTGCGCAATATTCCGATAAAAAAGCTTGAAGGGGAACTTGCTCGTTTGGGCAAGGTCAGCTTGGTTGGAAAAACTTTTGGCGTATTAAAATTCAGACCAAAAAATTCAAGGCTCGTCCACGAAATTGATATCGCTCTCCCGCGTACAGAAAAAGCACATAAAACCGGACGGTACAAAGACGTGACAGTCAAAAGCCACCACGAGACATCGATTGAAAATGACTTGGCTCGGCGGGATTTTACGATTAATGCAATGGCACTTGAGTTAAAATCCGAAATCCAAAATCCAAAATCCAAAATAAATTCGAAATTCAAAACGCCCCTCTCCTCATCTCCTCTCCCCATTGGGGAGAGGACGGGTGAGGGGGAGAATTTGAAATTTTTAATCGATCCTTTTGGCGGACTAAAAGATCTCAAAGCCAAAAAAATCCGCGCGGTCGGAAAGCCGAGTGAAAGATTCCAGGAAGATTATTCACGGCTTTTGCGCGCATTGCGTTTTTCCATTCAACTTAATTTTTACATTGAACCTCATACGCTCAAAGCGCTCAAACAAAAAATCAGCCGCCTCAATCAAAAAGACACGGGAGAATATCTTGTGCCGAGAGAAGTTATAGCCAAAGAGATGGTAAAAATGTTCGTTCTCAATCCAATAGCCTCGCTAAAAATATTGGATGCCACCAGCGCGCTCAAGGTGCTAATGCCCGAGCTTCTCACAATGAAAAAATGCCCCCAGCCAAAGCAGTTTCACAGCGAGGGAGATGTGTGGGAGCACACACTGCTCGCGCTTGGAAAACTCTATTCTAGGGAATTTTTCAAAGAATTTTCTAAGACCCCCTCTTTCTCCCCCCCTCATGAGGGGGGGACATGGGGGGGTCCTAGCTTCAAAATTCCGCCGGAGCTGGTGTTTGCTCTTCTCTTCCACGATCTCGGCAAGCCCTATACTATGACAAAAACGGACAGGATACGCTTTAACGGGCATGATATAAAAAGCGCGAAGCTTTTCTCCGAGATCGCAAGCCGCCTCAAACTTTCGTCCGCAGGGCTTGATGTTGAAAAAACACGAGAGCTCATCGCCAAACATATGATCTTAACCCATGGCAATATTGAAGATATGAAAGAGACAACTATTGAAAAATATTTTTTTAATGAAAACTTTCCCGGCGCCGAGCTTCTTATGGAGAGCTTTGCCGATGTTTCGGCGACTATTCCAAAGTCGGGAAAGCCCGATTTTACAAAATATAAAATACTCAAAAAAAGGATATTGTCGCTTCAAAAAAAGATGAAAGCAAAAAAAGTCCTTCCCAAGCCCCTTCTTGACGGGCATGATATTATGAAGATCCTCAAGCTCAAGCCAGGTCCAGAGGTTGGAAAAATAAAACTAGCAATCCGCGAACAACAGCTCAAGGGCTCCTTTTATACGCCCCAAGAGATGAAAGACTTTATCCTTAAAAAATTTAAGAAATAAGCTCATGCAACCCTCTTTGATAGTATCAGAAGAAAACTCGGGCGAGCGACTTGATATATATCTTGTAAAAAAATTTCCAAAAAAATCCCGTTCCAAAATACAAAAAGAAATATCGGGCGGCAATGTGCTCGTAAATGGAAAAAATACTTCTGTCCATCATTTTATAAAAATGGGAGATGAGATAACTTTTACCCCCTCTGTCTCAGACCATCCGAAAACTGTCATTCCGCACTTGATGCGGAATCCAAAAAAAATAAAAATGGTTAATTTACTAGATTCTCCCGAAAGCGTTCGGGGGAATGACAATTTTAAATTATCTGATCAGTTCTCGGACGGTCTCATGGCGGGGGTCATGGAGGAGCACGGTGGGGTGGAGCCTCATATTCTCTATGAAGACGCGGACGTTATAGTTTTAGAAAAACCAACAGGGCTTCTCGTACACGAAACAACAAGAAAAGAGCCCCATACGCTCGTAGCATGGCTTGTAAAAAAATATCCTAAAATTGAAAATGTTGGAGAGGAAAGGTACCGCGCGGGCATTGTGCACCGCTTAGATAAGGATGTCTCCGGAATAATGGCTGTGGCCAAAACGCAAGAAATGTACGAGCATCTCAAAAAACAATTTAAAAAAAGATCTGTTACCAAGGAATATATCGCGCTCGTGTACGGAGCGCCTCGGCATGAATCTGGAAAAATCAACCTTCCTATCGGCAGAAACCCAAAAGGAAAATTTGTGGCGCACCCCAAAACTCAAAAAAAGAAGCTCCTTCCAAAAGATAGGAATGCCACAACACTCTATCGCGTGCGCGAGCGGATAAAAAACTTTTCTGTTTTTGAAATTCAAATCCTCACCGGAAGAACGCATCAGATCCGCGCGCATCTCTCCCATCTCGGGCACCCCATAGTGGGCGACAAAGAATACGGCCCGAAAAAATCATTCCATAAAATGTTTTCAAAAAAAATAAAAGTTATTAGCGCTCCAAGAATTATGCTCCATTCGCATATTTTAGAATTTAGGGGCTTGGATGGAAAAATAAAAAAATTCCAATCTCCCTTGCCCAAAGAGTTTAAAAAATTTTTAGAGCAGCTCAAATCGTAGATGGAGCGACATCTTTTGGCCTTGCGTGGTATTGCAAGTCTCCCATAAAAATGAAAACCCCCTTCTAAAACTTTTAGGTTTTATAAGGGGGTTAAGAATTCAAGAAACTTTTTTAGTTTCAAGGATTCAAGTGCTCAAGAGTTACTTGCGCACGCACAAGAAACGACAGTGGTCGTGCCAATCAAGGCCGCACCAGTACAGAAGCAGCTCACGCCCAGAACCGTCCCCAAAGAGACACGGCACGCGGCGGTCACCATCCGAGTACACCCAGACCGAGCCGAAAGCAATAAT
>CAYJWS010000039.1:0-11817 GCA_964373925.1 uncultured Gammaproteobacteria bacterium | reverse complement strand
ATGCCTGAAATATTGGGTTAACAATATATTTTACCAAAGGGCTTTGCACATTCTGAAAGGCAATCACGCCGGTAAAACGCTTTATAATATTTTTATCAGATACTTTTCGCGTAGACTGAACGATTTTTCTCGTAGCTATAATTTTTTTCCAATTTTTAATGGAACAAAAATAAACAAAAGCTTTTATCTCTTCTCGCCAAAAGCCGCCAAAAGCCGAGTAGACAAGCATTGCTATATCCAAAAGGCATAGCGCTGGCAATAAAACAATAAGAGTCAATAAGGAATAGTTTTGTACAAGCACCATATACCGGTTGCGCTCCATAAAATAATATTTTTTAATACTGCGCCCAAACTCGTATTTGTGATAGACGATAGACTTGGGCGCGAGCACAACGCGAAAACCCGCGAGCCACAAACGCCAGCCTAAATCCACATCTTCATGGTACATAAAAAAATCCTCGTTAAATAAACCAATTTCTTTAAGCGCCGAGAGTCTCACTAAACACGCCGCACCAGATGCGTAAGCGATATCTCGATCATTGGAAATTGGAAATTGCCTGCCCGCTTCGCCTTGCGAAGCACGGCGGGCGGGGAAATTGGAAATTTTTTCTCTGTATCCTCCAGAGTACGCAAAGCCGAGATAATGAATCTCGTTTCCCCAACTATTTATCAAATCTTTGTCCGGCCACAGCATAAGCAGCGACTGTACCGCGCCAATCTTCTCACTACCCTCGCCTACCTTCATAACCTCCTGCAAAAAACTTGGATCCACAATTGTATCCTGATTTAAAAGATACGCGTAGTCAAAATTCTTTTTCAGTGCATACCGCAAACCGATATTGTTTCCGCCCGTAAATCCTTTGTTCTCTTTAAGGAAAATAGAATGAATTTTTATTTTGTTATTTGTGGTCATTGCGAGCGGATCCGAGCCCTGCGAGGAGAAGCGTGGCAATCTAACCGCCGCGGTTATCCCGAGCCCGGCCGAGTCTTGTAAAAATGAGGAGACCCTTCGGCCATGCTCAGGGCGACTCCTTACGGAGTCGGATTGCCACGTCGCTTCGCCAGGGGCTTCGCTCCTCGCAATGACAGATGTTGCAATGGTTTTTATCATCTCAACACTCTTATCGCTTGAATTATTATCAATAACAACAATTTCAAAGCTCTCTCTTGGATACTCAATTTTTTCCAGACTAGAAAAAAGCTCTCCGAGATACTCGGAGGCGTTGTAGGTTACTATGATTATGGCAATTTTTTTATTTGGCATATCATCCTTTTGGATGCTTATCTCTATCTTCAATAGCAACCTTTCTAACAATCTTTGTAATGTCTCTCTCGATTTTTTCAATCTTCACTATGATTTTGAATATCAAAAAAAATAAAACAAGGATAGAGACGAAAATGAGAAAATCCACTCCTCGGCCGACCCCGAATGCTTGCGCGACAATATCCGTTGTTTTCGGCCAGAGAGTTGCCGAGAGCACCACCACCCAAAACACCGACCAGACAAACACTTCTCTTGATGAAATTTCATTTTTGCGGTATCTGACGATAACCCGAGATATCGCGAAAAGCACAAAAAGAATAACAAAAAATTTTATAATCATATTATTTATTCATCTTTCCCAAAAACAAATCCCACAAAATCTTAAAAGCTCCAAAAGCGCTCTGCCCTTTTTTCTTGGAATATTCCGTATATCGAATAGTGCATGGAACCTCAATATAACGAAGATTGTTTTTTGAAATTTCTTCCAGAATCTCCGACGCGTGTGCCATGCCATTTTGGCTTATGGAAATTTCTTGCGCGGCCTCTCGGCTCAATGCCCGAAGCCCGTTATGGGTATCAGTAATTTTAAGGCTGGTTGTTAATCGCGTAAAAATCAATGCGAGTTTTATAACAAAAAAACGCAATAATGGTATATTTGAAACTTGAAACTTATAACTTAAAACTGTTTTATCAATTTTTTGAGTTTCAGGTTTTAGGTTGCGGGTTTCAAGAAATCTGGATCCCAAGACAACTTCCGCCCTATCTTCAACAATAGGCTGAATTAACCTTGGAATATCTTCGGCGCTATGCTGTCCGTCCGCGTCAAAGGTGATAATAATATCGGCGCCGCACATTATGGCATAATCAATGCCGGTTTTCAGGCTCGCGCCCTGCCCCCTATTTAAAAAGTGCTGTAATACTACAGCACCCTCCTCTTTCGCAAAATGAAAAGTTTTATCTTTTGAGCCGTCATCAACCACAATAACATCATTTACTTTTTCCTTAAGGCTCTTAATTACCTCTCGTATTGTCAGGCCTTCATTATATGCCGGCACTACTGCAATTATTTTCATATCATTAGAATTGTGAATAACGAATCATGAATCATAAAATTTGAGAAGCTATCTCAAGAACATCTTCTAATGTCATTCTGAACTCCTGGTGAAGAATCTCAAAATTTTAATTACGTTAAAATTCTGGATTCTTCGACCATTCAATATCTTCAGGTCGCCTTGAGCTTATCGAAAGGCGGAGGCCTCAGAATGACGCGCAAAAAAAATTATTTTTGATATAGGTTCTAGCGAACATAGAAAATTTGAGGCATAATTCCTGATTCCTAATTCTATCTACAATATCTGGTCCGTTAACCCGATAATATGTTTTCTCGCCTTTAAATAATCCGTTGTCTCTTGTATGCCGTCTTCAAGAAGCTTTACGGGAAACCAGCCAAGCCTCTCTTTTACCTGTGTTAAATCCGGAAGCCCTTGCGGACGCATAAACAATAACTGGTCGCGGTACACAATTTTTGACTTTGAGCCAGTCATTTCAATAATCTTTTTTGCAACATCGGTGAGCTTATATTCAATATCGCTTCCAAAATTAAGCGGCCCCATCTCATCGCTTTTCATAAACATAACCATGCCCTGTACGATATCAGACACATGGCAAAATGATGAAATAAAATTTTCATCGCCATGGATCTCAAGCTCTTTATTATCTAGAGCGTTATTAACAAAATCCGGAAGCATCTGCCCGTCATCAAGCTTCATGCGGGATCCATAACTTCTAAAAATCCTTGCGATTTTCGCGTCAATATTGTATTTTTTTTTGTAATTAATAACAAGACTCTCGGCAAAACGTTTTCCCTCGTCATAGCAGCTTCTCTCCGCGATAGGATCAACATACCCAAAATAATCTTCGCTAAAATATTTCATATCCTGCCTTCTTGGCCCATACACTACCGATGTTGAAAACTGCAAAAACTTCGCATTATACTTTACGGCTATATCCAAAGCATTTTTTACCCCGAGAGAATTTGCCAGCGCGGTATCCACGATATTTTTTTGAAAATCTTTCGGGGACATAGGGCATGCAAGATTATATACTTCCTGCACGCCTTGAAACTGAACGCGGAATCTTTCAAGCTCCGCAAAGCTTTCAAGATCAAGCGGCATTGACATATCATGCCGAATAAAAATAAAATCTGGATTACGCAGCAGATGATCGATATTCTCTTCGCTTCCGGTTAAAAAATTGTCAACACAAATAATCTTGTTAGATCGTATAAGCTCGTCGCACAGATGCGATCCTATAAATCCGGCTCCGCCGGTAATAAGTATGTTTTTTTTATCGAAAATCGCTCGTTTTGCCATATTTTTTTTATTTTGTATTTTAAATATTATACCACAAAATATATTTCTTTGCAAAAAATATTTACCCCCACACCAATATGTAGAAACCGTGAGGATGACGGAGAATAAGAAACAGTGTACTCACATAGTAAGCTTTACGAATATTATGTTTATTGGTGTGGGGGTTTACTTCGCGCGAAAAACCCAAACTCGAGATAAAGAAAAATTCCAAAACGCGATAATCACCGTGGTAAGCGCTTTTACTATAATATCATTCCAATAAAACCACTCGACAAAAATGTAAAGAATATAAATTTGTATTATGGCGCCTATAGTATTAACGGTAAAAAACTTGATATATTTACTGTTAATTTCCGCGTTGATTTTATCCCGAAACGTCCAATGCCTGTTGATAAAAAAACTCCACGACACGGAAACAATAAAAGAAATAACGCTCGCGTATACAAAATAAATATGAAAAAATCTCGTCGCAATAATATACACAAGCATATCAATTATTGCGTTGGTGGATCCGACAAGGCAAAACTTCACAAAAAGACGAAAATTGCGGTATCTGTCCAGAAAAGGAAATATTTTGAATACTATTCTTCTCGCGAGATTAATCTTTTGCTCAAACATAATTATTTATATTTCATGACTCCGACTCTTGCTCCGCCGGTATATGAATCCAAGTGTACGGTCATCTGTTTTTTTACATTACCCAAAAGGTCAAAAACTCGAACAAGGGGAGGACCTCCAATTCCTGCACCCGCTATAATCTCATTGGTTCCGTCCGTATCGTAATCGCCAACTGCCAAGTACACTCCCTTCAGAAAATCAGGCGAAAAAGCGTAGAATTCGCTGATATAAGAAAAATCAGTAGTGCGGTACACTCGAACCAGAGGACTTGTCGCGCCTTCTACGGACGTTATTATTTCTTCAAACGTGTCATTGTTCATATCTCCAACGGCTACGCGGACTCCGCTTCTTGACTCGGCGTTAAAAGCAAAAAACTGCTGGATAACCGTGCCGTCTTTATTAAAAACTCTCACATGAGGACCGCCTCCAAGCCCCGGACCAGTTACAATTTCATCAACACCATCTCCATTAATATCGCCCGCCGAAACATTCACTCCTCCCAAAAACTTTTCATTATACGCCAAGAATGACGAAATAATCTTTCCTTCTCTATTGAAAACCTTCACTTCGGGCTTCATGCCTTTTCCCGGCCCGGTAATAATTTCAAAAATTCCATCGCCATCAATATCTCCTATTGCAATATTTACTCCGCTTCTTTTATTCTTTTCATACGCGAAGAATTGCCCTTTGAGGCGTCCTTCTATGTCAAATATCCTTATGTGCGGTCCTCCGCCGAACCCGGCTCCTGTAATAATTTCTTCTGATGGGTCATCATCGATATTTCCCACCCCAACATTAATTGCTCCTTTAAAATTTGGGCTAAAAGGAAAAAACGACTTGAATACCGTTCCATCTTTTTTCAACACTTTTAACTGCGGAAATGATCCGAATCCTAGTGTTGTCACTATAAAATGCTGTTCCGTTACCGTACTTGCACCTTCGCCGGGCCTGAATTGAAGAGCGAGTTTGAGTGATTCTTTAATATTAAGTTTTCCCCGTCCAAGCCCCTCGGATTCGCTGTTTTCAAGCTTCATCGCTCCATTGATGATCGCCGCTTCAAGCTGTTCAATGCTCAAATCCGGACGAAGTGACTTAATAAGCGCCAAAGCTCCTGTTACCATTGGAGCAGAGAGCGAAGTTCCGGACCATGGACCGTTATAATATGTGGAAAATCCTGTGATCGATGGATTATAAACATCTGTTCCAAAAATATCTTCCCCGGGCGCCGAGATGTCCACGCAATTGCTTCCGTAGTTGGAAAAAACCGATTTTTTGCTCTGCTTATTAATTGCCGCGACCCCCAAGATATAATTTTCTTTATCGCTTTGAGCGGAACATATGGGGAATCTTTCACTTTTTTGAAAATCAATGCCGCTTTCATTTGGGTTGCTATTTCCGGCAGCTGCTACTACAACTATCCCGGCACGGTAAGCGCTCTTTATCACTTCAGACAAAATATCACTATCTTCATCACCCACGAAACTCATATTGATCACATCCGCCTTATTTTTGATAGCGTACTGAATTGCCTTATAAACATTCAACACATTTCCATCTCCCTTGCTGTCCAAAACACGCAAGGGCATAATCTTTGCGTGCCAAGAAATCCCAGCGACTCCTTCACCATTATGCCCGACAGCAGCCGCTATTCCTGCGATTATTGTTCCATGACTTACAGCATTCTTAACATACCCCTCGTCAAACTTCGGGTTTGGATTTGCAGTATTGGCTACAAAGTCCCATCCATTAACATCATCAACAAAACCATTTCTGTCATTATCAATGCCATCTCCCGCGATCTCTTGCGAGTTTATCCAAATATTATCTTTAAGGTCGGGATGGTCTATCTTTACTCCAGTATCAAGTATTGCTATTACAGATTCACGGTTCGCCTTCCGCGCCTCTTTAATAAGCAGTTCATCCGACCAGGCTTCTTTCGCCTGAATGGAATCAAGATACCATTGTTTTGAAAAAAATGGATCGTTTGGGAATGCTGCTGCGACATACATATAATTTTTTTCTACGAATTCAACATCTCCTCTCTCCTTATATGCATCTATAATTTCTTGCGGATTAATATACGCACCCACTCTTATATTATATATCTCAGGATTATTTTTCATTTTTACAAGAATTTCAAAAAAATCTTTTGCATCGTCATGGGCGAAAGTTTGGCGCGTGAAAAAAAATAATACAAATAAAAAAAATACTTGCGGGGAAAGCAATCTCTTTATAAAACAGTTTTTATAGGATATTTTTTTCATTGTAATTTTAATTTTCCTTCGCGAAGCGCTTTAAAAAATTTTTCAGCTTCTTTGGTAATTGATGAATCAATCTCAATAGCCTTCATCATACTTTTTTCCGCATTTTTATCATCGCCGATACGCGCGTACGCCACGGCCATTTGAGCGTAATTGCGCGATGATGGGTCAAGCTCAATAAACGCTTTATATAACCCAATGACAGCGTCGTATTGAGAATTTCTTGTATACGCCTGTATTATATCTAAATAATCCTCTTTATCAAAAGAGTTTTTAAATTGTTTTTTAATAAATCCTAGCTCCTCACTTGCCTCCTTATATCGACCTATTTTAATCAGTATGAGCAGATATCCAACTCGCACCTCTTTTGTGTCTGGCGCAAGTCTTATGGCTTTTTGAAAATACTCCAACCCTTTATTTTTCTCACCTTTAAATATATGCGCATACCCAAATTCCAGGTATATGTGCGGCCGATCGGGGCTTAATATTATTGCTTTTTCCATAAGATCTATGGCCTTGTCGGCATACGAAGGATGCAAGAAAGCAAACCGATTATATAGTTGCGCGAGCAAAAGATACTGCCGGACATTCAATGGATCTTCTTTAACGCTCTTTTCAACCTGCTCAACTGCTTCTTGTACCACAGAATCAAGATCTTCATCTTTTACTTCCCTTTTTGGACCAAGGGCTATGGCATACTGCGCGAGCTGGTAGCGCGCTTCAAGCTTTCCTGTTGTCGCAAGATCTATGGATTTCGAAAATAACTCAACATTCTTTTTATAACTATATGAATCTGTATATGTGGAACGAACCGCGTTAAAAAGCGCCCTATTTGCTATAATCAGACGTACATTAAACGCGTATATTACAAAAAACAAAACAACCACCGCGCTTCCAATATATGCGCCCTCTGGAATATAAATTTTTTTAAATAACAGAGAAGCTCTGTCGGATATACTTTTGAGCCATATCGCCATTTTTTTTTCATGATCAAAATAAAGATATGACACAAAGCCGATTATGAGAAAAAATAAAATGAGCGAATCAACCGTATCAAACACGAAAAGATTTTGAATAAAATATGCAAATACCAGCGCGCACATTATAAAACTTAAGGCAAAGTCTTTTTCTTTCTTATAATGATCAAGAAGCGTCTTAAAAATAAAATAAAAAATTCCAATATATACGACCAACCCAAAAAATCCTGCGACAACACCTGTGTCAAAAATTATATTATGGGCCCTGTCAAACCAAATCTGCGATCCGGAGTCTCTATATATCTTCACGGGAAAATACTTATCAAATACTACAAAATAATTCTCCGGGCCAAACCCAAAAACAAAACGAAATGCTCTTCGCAATCCTCCCACTATCGTGGTGTGTTCTCCCCAGCCCGTCCACCCCTTCCAGCTCGCCTCCCATGCCAATATTCTTGATTGGGTGGTTAAATCTTCTAGAGTTATTCCCGTGAGTCGTTCTAATATCGGAACTCTTTTTACAATAGGAAGGTTTCTGCCCAAGTAAATCCCGAGGATGCTAACGATAATAAGACCCAAAAAAGATAAGTATATTTTTCCAATAATTTTTCCTCTATATAAAAATGAACCAGCTATGGTTATAAATAAAAGCCCGCCCACAAACCCAAGCATTGCCCCGCGTGTTTGCGTCCAAGACAAAACAAGTATCTCAAAAAATAAAAGGATCGCGATAAATGTTTTTACGGCAATCCTCTGTTTTCGCATGATCCACACACCCAAAACAAGAATGTGAAATACTACTATGGCAAATAAAAACTCTTTGCTTTCCGGAAGAAGCGGTAAAATTTTAGCTGAAGGCTGCGCCGCGTCTTTGCCTGAATACAAAATATTAAGGTAAAGATCGCGCAAAATAATAAAAAGGTCGCCTCCCAAAACGCTCCAAAAAAATAATTTTAAATTAAATTCCTTTTCTTTAACGAGAAAATAGAGAAGGAAAAATATATGAAAAAGCATGTACGACGCTAGATAAATCGCGTTCCCGATAGTTCCGGTAAGCCTTTCTCCTCCGCCAGAATGCACAAACCAAGGAGTATTAAATTTTTGCGCTAAAGCGAAAAATGACATGATAGCGCTTGAAAAAATGGAAAATGTCAAAAGTGAATTCCATTCTTTCCTGCTTTTTACGACCCCGACAAGGGTTATAAAAAAACCGAGCAAATGCAAAAATCCAAAAAGCCCTCCCATTCTTTCGTAATCACCCCAAAAACTTCTATTAAAATTCACGGAAAAAATTGAAGAAAAAAGATAAAAAGCAAAAAATAAAAAAACAACGAATATAAGCGGGTGAATTTTTATTCTAAACTCCGGTCTGCGAAAAATAAGCAGTATATAGGCGAAAAAAATAATTTCAACAAAAATTCTAAATAATACATTTTTCATTACTATAAAAGGAAAATAGGCTTGGCTGCTAAAAATAAGAGGAGTAAAAAGTATAGAAAATAAACCAATTCTAATAACCCAGAGAAGAATCTTGTCTATTTTTTCTTTATGATACACCATAGATTGCTTGAAAACTTTTGTATTAAAATAATGCAACATGGCTGTATGTTAATACAATGGAAAAAACTTGAAAAATAAGTTATTTTAAGTCAAATTTCTTTTATTCTACCATAAAGCTACGGAAGGGACAAGAAAAAATTTTACTGTCAAAGGGATTGCAAAAATGCAAAAAGTCTGATATTATAATTAATATTGAATATTTTTGTCAAATGCTAGACTCCGGCATAAAAAGAAAAAAATTTATATTATTTGTTGGAGATATTATTCTCCTCTATTTTTCTTTGTGGGCAACAATCTTGATCCGATACGCATCAACAAATGGACTTCTCCTCCATATTCTTCCATTCAGTATTGTATATGGAGTACTTCTCATAATTCTCTACATTGACGGACTCTACGAAATTGAATTTGGAAAAAATAGAACGGACCTTCTTAATAAACTCGCGATGAGTATTGTCATTGGATCAGTGTTTGCTACCACGTTTTTTTACTTCATGGGCGCGCATATATTCACCATCCGTCCCCAAAGAGTTCTTCTTATTAATTTTATTTTTGTTTTTATTTTCCTTCTTGCATGGAGAATAATTTTTTATAAATTTATTCGAACATTCAAACTAGCAAATAACACTCTTATTATAGGAAACGATGCATTGGCCCAAGAGATAATAAAAAAAATCATCCAAACGCCAGAGCTTGGATTCTCACTCAAAGCGATACTGAGCACCAACATCCAGAGCACTCAAGGGCTTGAAAATATCCATATTTTTTCAGACAGCTCAAAGTTGAATGAAACGTGCGAAAAATTTTTTATACATACAATTATTTTCGCGGATTATCTAAAGAAAGACGAAGAAATTCTTAAAAATCTTTTCTCCTGCCTCCATCTCAATATTACTTTTTATGAACTTTCAAATTTTTACGAGAAGACAACAGGAAAAATCCCGGTAGACTATATTGAAAATGTCTGGTTTTTAGAAAATCTGCGCAACGGTTCAAAAAAGTTTTACGAAATTGCAAAAAGAACATTTGATATTGCCGTATCTCTTGCGCTTTTAATATTTTCTCTTCCTTTCATTCCGATAATAATACTCGCCATCAAGATGGATAGTAAGGGATCATTTCTATTCAAGCAAATTAGAGTTGGAAAAAATGGAAAACATTTTATGGCAATAAAATTCCGAACCATGATATCAAACGCGGAATCAAACGGTCCGCAGTGGGCGCAAAAAAATGATTATCGAGTAACAAAGGTGGGAAAATTTTTGCGAAAAACTAGAGTTGATGAAATTCCGCAGCTCTTCAACGTCTTTAGAGGAGAGATGAGTTTGATAGGACCAAGGCCGGAGCGCCCTGAATTTATACAAGAGCTTAAAAAGCAAATCCCATTTTACGAAGAGCGCCTCTTGATAAAGCCTGGCCTTACCGGATGGGCGCAAGTGATGGGGCCTTCATACGGCGGATCATATGAAGAGTCTCTTAAAAAAATCCAATACGACCTCTATTACATTAAAAACAGATCATTCGGCCTTGACGTAAGCATAACCCTCAAAACTATAAAAACCGTTTTGAGCGCGGCGGGACAGTAGAATATTTCAATTATAAAAGGCGCTCCAAAATATTGGAACGCCTTATTTTTATATTATATATTAAAAAGAACGCTGCGAAAAATTCCCAAATGGAGGATAACCTGGAGAGTAATCGAAATAGTGGTAAGTTCTTTTACTTCATTGGATTTTATCATATCCAGCCAGTCTAGCATGTCATAGAGAACTACCTCAATCTCTTCGTTGGGATCCTGTTCGGGTTCTTTTACCTTGCGGCAGCCTTTTGCCAAAAAGAAAAATCTCTGAATGGTTGTTGACCTTGTGTCTGGCCAGCCGACTCCCATGGGGATCATTTCTTTTGCCTCATAGCCAGTTTCTTCTAAGAGCTCTCGCTTTGCCGTAACCTCGTGAGGCTCGCTTGCGTTACACACGCCTGCGGGAAGCTCGTGCGTAATATCATGGCATCCCTGCTTGTACTGGCGGACGGTAATTACCTTTCCGTCTTCTGTTACAGGAAAAACAAACGAGCTATCCTTCATGCTAAAAAGATAAAAATCAGATTGTTTCCCGGTAAGAGGATTTACAAAATCTTGCCGAAAAAACTTTCTTCCAAACTTCTCTGCCAAAATTTGCGGCTCTCCGATCTTTGTCCACTTGTGCAGTTTCATGTTCCTCCTAAATTTTTCTTGAAACCTGAATATCTAAAACAGGTAATGACAAAAAAGTCGTAACAACCGCTGAAGGCTCGTCAATTTTTCCATACATAACTTCGTTTATCCATGTATCAAGACATATAGACACAGCTTCAATATCTTCATTTTTATCAAGTTTTTGATCGCCCGAAAGCCTGCATCCAGTTGCTAAAAAAGAATGAAATCGCGTTGGCGAGCTTCGCGAGGCAATCCAAAATGATCCGAGATAATGCACCATACTGGGAACATATCCGGTTTCTTCTGTTAATTCACGCCGGGCTACTGTTTCTGGCAGCTCTTCTTTAAAATCCGCAGTTCCCGCGGGAAGCTCTGTGATAATTTTGTTGCATCCCTGCTTATATTGCCGCACCACAATAACATTTTGTTCAGGCGTCACCGGCAAAATTACCGACCAGTCTTTTTGCGCTATAAGCGCATACTCTTCTTCTTTGCTTGTTTTTGGATTTAAAAATCTCTGAAGCAGCAGGCTTTTGCCGAACTTTGAAGCAAGAACAGCTGGATCGCCAAT
>CAYJWS010000038.1:0-11872 GCA_964373925.1 uncultured Gammaproteobacteria bacterium | reverse complement strand
TCGCCTTGAGTTGATCGAAAGGCGACAGGCTCAGGGACTATCATTTTGGCTCGCGCGCTTATTAAGCAATAGGTCTAATATGTAAAAATTACAATATATGTCTATTCGAATTTCATATGTCATGAAAAAAAGCGACTGGATTAAGCTTGTAATATTAATTTTGGTCGGCGGAATCGCTATTTCCGGTCTTTATCGGGAATATAAAAAAACAAATGAAGAATTCAATAATACTATTGAGTCTCTACATACTCAAAGCCAGTAATTTTTTCAAACACATGCGGGGTATGCGCTTGATTTTTTGCATGAGAATGCTATAATAGATCAACTCACAATATTTTTTTATTGAAATCTTTCAGCGGGTATCGTATAACGGTTATTATGCTACCTTGCCAAGGTAGAGATGCCCCGAAAGCTTTCGGGGTTACCCGATTCTTAAAATAAATTCACCACTCTTAGCGGGTGTCGTATAGTGGTTATTATGCTACCTTGCCAAGGTAGAGATGGCGGTTCGATTCCGCTCACCCGCTAAGAGTGGTGAATACTAAAAAATCCTCAAGGGAGTTTTTTATTTTACTGTAAGACCCAAGGCATATAGCGTGATGGCCGCTGCATTGGACACATTAAGAGATTCTTTTTTTCCTTTTTATTGTAAAGGCTTCGAATATTATGGAGTATGAGAAATATTGACTGTTTCATGATATAATTATAATATCATAAAACTTGAAACATAAAACTTGAAACCTTTAACAGAGTTTGAGTCATGTACTCTCTATTTAAGTTTCAGGTTACGGGTTGCGAATTTCAAGATATGCCCGGATGGCGAAATTGGCACACGCACAACACTTAAAATGTTGCGGCCGTAAGGCCATGTGGGTTCGAGTCCCACTCCGGGCACCAAAAATCAATATCCTTAAAAATCATTCTTCTGTTTGGCATCCTCTATGAACCAAAAAACCAAAAATGCGCTTTTGCTTTTTTTAGCAAGCTTTCTTGCTCTCTACTTTGAACTTATCATTATACGATACCTCTCAACCGAAGTTCGCGTATTTTCTTATCTTAAAAACTTCCCCCTTATTGCGAGCTTTTTTGGAATTGGGCTCGGCATGGTGTATGGTCATGTCCCAAAATTTTTAAAAAAAATCTTTCCGGGAATTTTTCTCATAATTTTTGGCGCCATAGCAAACGCCGAAGCGCTAGGCCTGACGCACATCCCCTTTCCAAGAGGAAACTATCTCCTCATGGGCGGCTTTGCGAACGGCGGCTATCCGGATTTTGTCAATATAGCGCGGTTTACCTTTGCGGTAACTCTGTTTTTGGCTCTCACTATATTATTCTTTATTGTGCTTGGAGGAATTATCGGGAAATACCTCTCGCTTCATAAACCGCTCAAGGGCTACGGTATCAACCTTCTGGGGAGTTTAGCGGGAATCGCCGCGATGAGCGCTCTCTCATACACATCCACTCCTCCGGGCGTCTGGATACTCGTGGGCGCAATCGCTCTCGCGCCATTTTATTTTCAAAACCGTCTGGCGCTCGCCTCGTTCGCCCTCACGTGCGCCATTCTCTTTCTTCCTAAACCCAACACCTTCTGGTCGCCATATTATCAGCTCTCGTTCTATCAGTTTGAACAGCCGCAAAACGCCGTCCGTCCGGGCGCCTACGGAATAACAGTAAACCATGATTATTTTCAAAAACTCGTTGACCTCTCTCCTGACTTCATAAAACAGTATCCAGATGTGGAACCCAATAAAAGCGCATACGCCACCTACGAACTCCCCTATCAAATCGTTCCCAATCCAAAAAACGTTCTCATCATCGGCGCCGGAGCCGGAAACGATGCCGCAGCTGCCCTCCGGCATAATGCCGAGAGTATTGATGCGGTTGAAATCGACCCTATAATCTATAATCTTGGAAAAAAATATCATCCTGAAAAGCCCTATGATTCTCCAAAAGTTAAAATGTATATTGATGACGCGCGCGCATTCTTGAAAAAAACACAAAAAAAATACGACCTCATCGTCTTTGCTTACCTTGACGCGCACACCATGCTCACAAGTCTCTCTTCCATACGGCTTGACGATTATGTGTACACAAAAGAGAGTTTTCTTGAGGCAAAAAAGCTTCTCACTGAAGACGGCACACTTGTGGTGAGCTTTGCAAGCGGAAACTCTTTTATAACTCCGCGCATCTATAAAACCCTTAAGGAAGCGTTTGGAACTCCTCCGCTCGCTTACGCCACAAATTACGACTCTTCCGGACGCGTTTTTATACAAGGCAAGGGCAGGGATGCCTCCCGTATCACCGGCTTTACCCAAATAAACGACAGGCTTGAACCGCTCTCAAAAAATATTCCTATCACTCGAGACGACTGGCCGTTTCTGTACCTAAAAACGAGAAACATCCCCATGCCTATTGCCATTCTTTTGGAAATTTTTATTTTGACAGCCGCAGTTATTATCTTCAAAACCGTGGGAATAAAAAAAATCATCAGTCGGGAAAATACACATTTCTTTTTTCTTGGAGCCGGTTTTCTTCTTCTTGAAACAAAAGCAATAACGCAGATGTCGCTTCTCTTTGGGTCAACGTGGATCGTGAACTCAATAGTTTTTTCCGCCTTTCTTTTGATGGCGTTTCTCGCCAATCTTCTTTCTTCTCTGAAAAAAATTCCTTTTGCTCTTTCATGCTCCGGGCTTTTCATAACCCTTGTTGCAAGTCTCCTCTTCCCCTATCATGAACTTGACGGCTTTGCGATCTTCTATAAAATTCTTTTTGCCTCAGCTATAATCGGACTGCCTGTCTTTTTCTCGGGAATCATATTTTCCCAAAGTTTTAAAAAAACCAGTTTTCCTTCTACAGCCCTTGGCGTAAATCTTTTCGGGGCTGTTGTCGGCGGAGCTTTAGAAAATACCATTCTTTTGGGAGGAGTTCAGTTTGTGGGAATTCTTGCCGTCATCATCTATACTCTTTCCTTTTTTGCCGTAACCCCAAACCAATCTTTTAAAAAAACTTTGTGATATAATAATATATATGGCACTCTATCCCGGGGTCCATGGCGACCTCTATAAAGAACAAAACGAGAATCTCCTTGAAAGTCCGCCCCTGCAACAAAAACAAGAAAATAACTGGAAACGAGAACTTGCCTGGCATAAATTCCAGGAAAAAAACGCATCCGCCTCACAAATTGCAAAAAAACAGGCTGCGGGAGAGGTTCTTCAGGCAGGTGGAGTGGGCGTTCGGGCAAAGGGAGCCGCGACACAGGCGACTGGGCGCGGAATTTCTACTGGAGTAAATGCCCCTATGCGAGGAGGTGCGGCATTAAGCGAAACAGGGGCTGGAGCTATTGTTGGAATTCCACTCGCCATTGCAGGGGCAGGCGCTCTTATTGGTGGAAAACTCATACAGGGATCGGGATCAGTGGTGCAAAAAGGAGGAGAGACAATGCAAAAAGAAGCCGCCTGGTTAAAAAAATCTGCCACACAGGAGGCCCAGCAAGATCTTGTAGCATTGGCGAAAAAACTTTTGATACAAAAATTAAAATGGTGGATCTTGAGCGTGGTAGGAGGATTTATCATCTCTATTCTTCCGTATATACTCATCGGACTCCTTGTATTATTTATTATTATAGCTGTCATTGGATTTATCGGTGAGCTGGGGCTACAGCTCTAGGAGCCGAAATAATTTGCGATACAATAAAAAAATAATTTTATGACCACTATGGCCGCACATGACAACAACAGAATCATAAACACTCAGGACACACAAGAAGACGTGGTCTTGGATATGACATTACGCCCAAAAAATCTCAATGAATTCATCGGCCAAAATAATATCAAGGATAACCTTAATATTTTTATAAAAGCAGCTACCATGAGAGGAGAACCCATAGAACATGTACTCCTCTATGGCCCTCCCGGTCTTGGAAAAACCACCTTAGCGCACATTATCGCCAAAGAAATGAATGTCAATATACGGATAACGTCTGGCCCTGCTATTGAGAGAAGCGGAGATCTCGCGGCGATTCTTACAAGCCTCTCTGATCATGATATACTCTTTATAGATGAAATCCACAGATTACATAAAGTGATAGAAGAAATTCTCTATCCTGCCATGGAAGACAGGGCACTCGATTTGATTATAGGCAAGGGCCCCTCGGCACGAACACTACGGCTTGAGCTCCCTAAGTTTACAATTATCGGCGCAACAACCAAGATAAGCAGCATTTCTTCGCCCTTAAGGGATCGCTTCGGAAATATTTTTCATCTTAACTTTTATGAAGACCCTGAAATACAAAAGATCATTCAGAGATCGGCGGAGCTTTTGGGAATAGATACAGACGACAAATCTATTGAGCTCATATCAAAACGCTCGCGAAAAACGCCTCGTGTAGCAAACCGCCTGCTTCGCCGCGTGCGCGATTTTGCGCAGGTACGGCATGACGGGAGTATTACGCATGAGGTTGCACAAAACGCCCTCACTATGCTTGGCGTAGATGATTTTGGCCTTGATGAAATAGATAGAAAAATCCTTGAGACTATCATGGTAAAATTCAACGGAGGACCCGTTGGTCTCAATACCATTGCCGCCGCAACAGGCGAAGAGCAGTCAACCATAGAAGACGTCTATGAGCCGTATCTCATACAGTGCGGATTCCTCCACAGGACCCCGCAAGGAAGGATGGCGACCGATCTCGCCACAAAACATTTCCAAAAAAAATCAAACACCCTTTTCTAAAATTATGTCTATTTCCCTTTCATTATTTTTTTACCTCTATCTTGCTTTTATATTCTTCTTTATTCTTTTTTCATTTTTTAATATGTACCATCTTATCCGTTTTTCTCCGCCCTCAACAACCGTATATCTCGTTATAGCGCTCTATATCATAGGATCAATTGCGATCTTCACCATTATATTTTTCTTTATAAGCCAAGTTGACTGGACCTATTCGTTTTCAATACAGCCGGAAATTCCATAAAATATGATAAAATATTTCATTCCAAATAAAAAGCCGGGCGAAGAAATCATACTCTTCTTGCGCAGACATTGGATTATTGTGTGGTCGCGAATGCTGTTTTGGCTCATGGTAATGTTGTTTCCACCGATTATTTACCTTCTTCTTAAAGACTCTGATTCATTTCTCATTAACAATTCATTTATACATCCGCTTCTTATTCTTCTTTTGGCTGTATTATACCCCACTACGTGGCTCTTAATGCTTAATAATTTTGTTGATTATTATCTTGATGTTTGGATTGTTACCAATGAGAGAATAATTGACAGCGAACAAAAACAGCTTTTCTCGCGCGTTATTGCCGAACATAAAATTTCAAAAATACAAGATGTCGCGACAGAAGTGCACGGCATCCTTCCTACATTTCTTAATTATGGGGATGTTTTCATACAAACCGCGGCGGAAACCAAGCGCTTTATCTTCAAGCAAGTTCCAAATCCTCTGGAAGTCAAAAGAACCATAACCGCTCTGTGCGAACACTCCTCAGACGAGGCGCAACAACAGGACAATGAAGACAAGGGACTAGACGAGACAAAAATAGGCCACTTCACCCAATAAGTGCCTCGTAAAAACTGCGCCTAAAACAAAATATGACCTTTGGGGCCATATTTTTTATTTGTGTTTTTATTTTAGTTGTACAAAGAACAAAAATGTAGTAATGTAGAGCTTCTATCTCGCGCTTTTTATTAAAAGCTGGTAAAGAGAGGAAGCATTATTTAATTTTAAAATTTTATCGGCTTACATAGCCATTTGCAATATCTTGCGTAACAATTCCGCCCGGCTGGTACGCAGCCAATTCTTTAGAATCGAGTGAAACCGCTTGTGTTGCCGGCAAGTAGCTAAAAATAAATTGAAGTGCAGTAGCAGCTATTACCACAATAAAAAAAACACCGATAAACGTATGCGCAAATCCGTGCCGAGACCGTACTTTTGGTTCGATTCTTTTCGCAAATTGAGAATTGAGCGATGTAAATAACGATACAATATTGTATCCTGGGACAATTTTATTCATATTTTTACTTTTTATTTTTGTTTTTTATTTATACATACATTATATCACATCAAAAAATTTTTGTCAATTTTTACTCATAAATGCTACAATAAAATACAGTTTTTCATTAATATATCAGATGTATTATAGTTGGAAATTGGAAATTAAAAATTGAGAATTATTGTTATTATTATGTCCTATACTCAAAAAATTGCTCACAATACCATAATTCAGCTTGCGGGAAAAATAGTAGGCCTTATTTTTAGCATACTCACCCTTGGACTTATTACTCGCTATCTTGGTCCTACTGGATATGGGTACTATACGACAACTTTTGCATTTTTGCAGGTTTTCGGAATACTTATTGATTTTGGCCTTCAAATGATAACGGTACAAATTATCTCCGATCCAAAATTCAATGAATCCAAAATTTTTAGTAATATATTTACGCTTCGCCTCACCACATCCCTTATATTTTTTCTCGCTCCGCTTATTGCGTTGTTTTTCCCATACCCGGGTATTGTAAAAATAGGCATTGCCATAAACACGCTAACGTATTTTTTCATGGCGCAAAGCACTGTGCTTGTGGGGCTCTTCCAAAAACATCTTCGTATGGGAAAAGTTGCCTTAGCCGATCTTCTGAATAAAGTAATCTACTTCGCGCTGGTCGTCATTGGCCTATACTTTAATAAAAACCTCTTATGGTTGCTTTTTTTTGGCGTGATAACAAATGGCATATACTTTATTATTCTTGTCTATTTCGCGAACGCATTAACCAAAATAAAATTATTGTTTGAAAAGGACGCATGGATGCTCATTCTCTCGCGCTCATGGCCCATTGCCCTCACTATTGCCCTCAATCTTGTTTACTTCAAGGCGGACACCATTATTTTGTCGCTTTTTAAAACGCAAGACGAGGTCGGCCTATATGGAGCGTCCTATAAAATCCTTGAGGTTCTTATAAATCTATCGTATCTCTTTTTGGGTCTGCTCCTGCCCCTTATGACACAGAGCTTCGCGCAAAAAGAATTCCAGCGCTTCAATCGCATTGTGCAGAATGGATTTGACGTCATGGCAATAATTTCCATCCCCATGATCTTTGGCACCATTATGATTGGAAAAAAAATCATGGTTGTTGTCGCAGGAACTCAATACGAGGCTTCCGGATCCATTCTACAAATACTTATTCTTGCGACTGCAGCGATATTTGTTGCAGCGGTGTTTGGCTATGGGATAGTAGCTATCAATAAACAAAAAAGCATGATTGTATTTTATGCCATTAATGCCGTTCTCTCGCTTGCTGCATACCTATACTTCATTCCGCTCTATTCATATTGGGCTGCCGCGTGGATTACGGTGCTGTCAGAAGTATTTATACTTCTTACATCGCTTCTTGTGTTGCACAAAAATACGCAATTTCTCCCAAAACTTTCAATACTCCTAAAATCACTCGTTGCAAGCGTGGTTATGTGCGTACCGCTTTATATATTTAGCACTTTGCCAATAATTTTTAATGCTGTTATCGCGCTATTGGTTTATATGGCCGCGCTCTATCTAGTAAAAGGAGTAAACAAAGAAACACTTATGGAAATTGTTAAAATTAAAAGCACATCGACCTAATCTTTTTATGTTCTTCTTTGATTTTCCCTCGCACATTCAGTCGTTTGTAAATCAATACTGGCTATTGATAAATTATATTTTGCTTTTTTTTCTTCTATCGCTTCCCTATATTACGTATAAAAAAACGCCCCTTGCCCTGGGTATTCTTATACTGCTTTTCCCAACATACCTCATACGCACAAATATTTTCGGAGTGCCGTCAACATACCTTGAATTAAGCTTTCTTTTAATTTTTGTTACTTGGATTACTACAAGCTCTAAGCTATCAGCTATAAGCTATAAGACTCCCGTACTATATCCTATAATTCTTTTGGCTGTCGCCAGCGCTATTTCAATATTTACATCGCCCAACAACATTTTAGCGCTTGGGATATGGAAGGCATATTTTATTGAGCCAATACTTTTGTTTTTTCTTATATTGCAAAATATAAAAACTGAAAATGACAAAAAAATCATAGTATGGAGCCTTGGGATTTCTACGCTTTCCATTGCCCTTCTCTCTATATTCCAAAAAATCACTGGTTTGGGGATTGCCGAACCCGCGTGGGTAGATTCGCAACACCGAAGAGTAACGGCTTTTTTTACTTCTCCAAACGCCATTGGTCTTTATATTGCCCCAATTGCTGTTTTGTATATCGGCGATATCATGAATGAATGGAGGAATAAAAAAATAGCGATTCAAAGTATCGCGAAAATACTTCTTGTCATCCTCATGCTAAGCGCCGTGTTTTTTTCCAAGTCACAAGGAGCATGGATTGGAATTATCACGGGCGTGATTGTCTTGGTTCTTTCCAGCTTTCAAAAAAAACGCATTTTTGCCGCACTGACTATTTTTTTGTTAATATTATTTTCTCTTGCGTTTATGCAAAAATTTTTACCCATAAAAAACTTCTCATCGCCTTTCGATCGGCCCAAGGCGACCCTGAAGATATTGAATGGGTCACCCTCGGCGAATAATAGGATATTTTTATGGAAGGTGAGCTTTGACTACCTTGTCGCTTCTCCTAAAAATTTTATATTCGGATCGGGGCTTTATGGTTTTCCAAAGATTCATGAACAATTTCGAGATCCAAAAATCACCGAGCCCCTTATATATCCACACAATTTTTTCTTGAATTTCTGGATGGACACCGGGCTTTTAGGAGTTGCTTCTATGACCGCGCTTCTTATTATATTCTTTTATCACGGCTTAAAGAAAAAAAACTTTCTACTTCTCGCTTCTATGACCGCGCTTATGGCGCATGGACTTATTGACGTTCCTTATTTTAAAAATGATCTCTCTATGCTTTTTTGGACATTATACTCTCTCATGTTTGTGATCATATAGCTCCCACTAAGTAAAAAAGAGGAAATATCTTCCTCTTTTTTACTTGATTTGTATAAAAGAAATCTTTAAACTATGTTCCGGTTACGTTTACCAATGATCTCACGACAAATGTCGCTATAGCATACGCGGTAAAGATGACGGCCATACCGACGATACCCGCGATAATAATCTTTTTTGCTTCATCAATCTGGTCTTCATTGCCTCCCGCAGTCATCCACTTAAAGCCTCCCCAAAGGATCAACAATATCGCGATGATGCTTAAAAAGCCCAATATAACATTTATAATTAAAAAGATAACCTCTCGAACATCTCTGGTTCCTAATCCCGAAAACGTTCCGTAGTTCAAGCCCGTATTTACCTGCTCTGCTAAGTTAACTGCTAATGCCGGTAATGCGGCAAACATACTGCCTACTGCTGTTATTCCAGCTGCGATTTTTTTCATTGTTTTCACCCCCTTTCATTGTGATTTTAGATTTACATTGTAAGATTTCCGCCAAAGGTGTGCTCCCGAAGCGTATCCGCCTTGGGCGGAAATCTTAAGCCTATTCTTATTATACAATAAAACAATAATTTACAAAAGTGCATAAATATGATAGTATATTTCATATAATTACAATGGTATGATATCAAAAAAATACAAACAAAATCGCAATTTCAAAAAATTTTCCAAAATCCCCAAAAGGACTATCCTAAAATGCGGGATTTTTTTATTATCTTTAGCGCAAATAATACTTGCCCCCCTCGCTGTCCATGCATGGTCGTTTGATCCGAATAACGTTCTCACGGACACGGAACTTCGGGATAAAAACAGCCTCTCCAAAACCGCCATACAGATATTTTTTGAGCGCGAAGGAAGCGTTTTAAAAAACTTTCAAGAGAGTATAAACGGAGCGCTCAAAAGCGCCTCGCAAATCATCTGGGAGGTATCGCAAACATACAATGTTTCACCAAAATTTCTTCTCGCAACCATGGAAAAAGAAAAGGGATTGATTCAAAAAACCCAAGCGACCACAAAAGACACTGACTGGGCGACCGGCTATTCATGTTTTAATAATACATGCAACGAAAAATATCGGGGTTTTTTTAACCAAGTGGAGTCAACGGCTATTACGCAAAATATATATTTTGATAAATTCCAAACCTTCCAGTTCAAGCCAAACCAGCCGGCAAAAACAAAAGACGGATACACTGTTACTCCAAAAAACCAGGCAACGGCAAATCTCTATATCTACACTCCATACATCGGATACGCTCCGGACTACGGATATCCAAATATTGAAAACGGCGCTGGCAAATTCGGCGCCAACTATCTCTTCTGGCAAATCTGGACGAGGTATTTTACCGATAAAAAAATCCCAAACGGATTTACTGTAAAAAATAATGATTCATTCTGGCTTATTGAAAACGGAAAAAAAAGAAAATTTTCGTCTAAAGATATTTTTTTAAAAGATTACAAGGAATCCGAAGCAATTTTTGTGAATCAAAAAATGCTGGATGCCTTTGAAGATAGCCCAATTATTCAATTCGCGAATAACACGCTGGTTCGCTCATACGCGAATAATCAGGCGTATCTACTTATGAACGGCGCCAAAAGGCCCATTATAGACAATGCCGCGCTCGCGCTCCTGAAGGACTTTCGGCTGGCTATTGCTTCCGCCGAAGAGGTGCCGCTCGTTGAAACTGAAAAACTTGATTCGTATGCTGTTGGAAACCCCATAGACTCAAATTCAAAATATCCTCAAGGAAAACTTTTTAAGGATCCTTCGGGGCAAATAATATACGTGCAAGACGGGTTTCAATATAGCGTTGATAACGCAGTGTGGCAGATAAACTTTTATGCCGCTCCGCCCGAGCCCATAACTTCAAGCGGGCTTAACGCATATATCTCGGGCTCTCCGCTTAAAATAAAAAATGGGGTAATTGTTAAAAACTCGCAAGGATTTTTTTACCTCATTTCCGATGGAGAAAAAATTAAAATTAAAAATCCAGAAATCGGGCCAAGGATTTTTGGCGATGAGCTCCTGCAGACCGCCATAGTTGTTTCCGATAGCGTGCTGTCTCTTCATAAAGACGGCCTCAACGTCAGCTTTGCCGATGATACTATTGTTGACCCGCCAACAACCGTTTCCCCGTCACCCACTCCAACACAAGGCTACGCAGGAGATTTGTATTCCATGAATCCGGAAAGTATAGTCATGTTTTACGGCCAAAAAAGGGGAATTGAAATAAAAATAAAGAATTCCGGCAGCGCTGGATGGGGTGGCCAAGGCGTATGGCTTGAAGCGGAAGGGAAAAATATACCAATCTATTTCCATGAAAACTCTGTATCTTCGGGTCAAACTGCGACGTTTTCATTGGAACTTGACGGCATACAAAAGATTGGATTGCAAACAATGCAATTTAATATTTATTACCAAAATAACAACCAAAAACAAACGCTCCTTTCGTTTGGAAAATTCATACTTGTAAAAAGCGACGACACAGCCGAAATTGTATCGCACGATATACCCATAGCCGTAAAAAAATCTTGGAATTCCAAAAAAATAACCATGAAAATAAAAAATACTTCTGGCTCAACACTATGGCTCTCCAAAAAAACAGCTCTGGAAATATACGATGGCAACGACAAGACATCTCTTTTCTATGATCCGAGTGACTGGGTAAGAAAAGAAGTGGCCGCGGTTCCCATAAAAAAATCCTCCATAAAGCCGGGTGAGACAGGAGAATTCACATTTGTTATTAAATTTAGAGACGTTAAACCCGGAACATACACCATGAAATTCAAGCTTCACCTCATAGACAAAAATAAGCAGGTATTTTTAAACGGAGAAGAATACTGGCTGAGGCAGATACGCATAGATAAATAAAAATATTCTCAAAACTTAGGCCGTACGAAAACTGAAAACTGCTCCATTCTGTCATTCTG
>CAYJWS010000037.1:0-12504 GCA_964373925.1 uncultured Gammaproteobacteria bacterium | reverse complement strand
GGTTAATAATTACTAGAATATAGTACCTTTTGTTCCAACAGGGTGGGAAGACCCCAAACGTTTAGCTTGACATAGTAATATTTTTTTGTTATATTTTAGGGTTGGAAAGTTTCCGACATTTATTGTTCATTGACAAATGAAATGTAAAAACTAAAAGGAAAAATCATGATAAGGCACATAATGATTCTTATTATGGACAGTGTGGGGATTGGCGAACAGCCTGATGCTGCGAAATATGAAAGTCGGGGAGCTAATACGCTGCATCACGCGGCAACTGCCCATCCACGATTCTCAATCCCTAACCTTCAAAAGCTAGGGATCGGAAACATTGAAGGTGTAACCGATATCGTTCCCAGCAAAAATCCGCTTGCTCACTACGGACGCATGCGGGAAATCACTTCGGGTAATGATACTTTTGCCGGCGTTTGGGAGATGGCTGGAGTAATCTTTGAAAAAAGATTTTCCTCTTTTTCACCAAAAATGCCAGCAAATCTTGTCAGGCAAATACAAGCGCATATAGAGATTGGCACGCTATGCAATACCTATATTTCGGGTATGAAGGTTTTGGATCAATATGCCGACCAGCACTTTCATACCGGCAGACCAATTCTCTATACTTCGGATGACGGAGTAATCCTGATCGCAGCCCATGAGCAAGTTATCCTTCCACAAAAACTTAAGGAGATAACGAGCAGACTAGCAACATTTTTTATCGGAAAGAATGTTAGTCGAATTATCGCTCGTCCTTTCAAAGGCGAGAAAGGAGCCTTTGTCAGAACGAAAAATCGTGCTGATTTCGTAGTCCCATTTGATATATCCGTTGAACACCTGTTTACTCGTATAAAGGAGTCGGGAACACCGCTTACGGTTACCGAACATCTTGCATCGCTCATTGGGAAAGATTATCCCTCGCGAGTCATCCCTGGAATAAAAGATTCGGCAGGAATCATGGATTCAGCCTATCGTCTGATTCGGAGAAAAGTGAAGGGTATTTCGATGTTTGTTGTTCCTGACTTTGATATGTCGGGTCACCGAAAGGATCCTCAAAGATACGCCCATGACCTGATAAACTTTGATGAGATGCTCGGAAAACTCATGGGGCTTATGACAGGTGATGATATTCTGTTTATCGTTGCTGACCATGGTTGTGATCCAACTCTACCAATCCGAGGGCATACGAGAGAATATGTCCCTCTACTTGTCTACTCTCCCAATTCTAGTAAAGGAGTAAGTCTTGGAACAAGGGGGAGTTTTTCAGATCTTGGACAAACAATCTGTCGACTGATCAATACTCCCCGAATTACGTACGGAAAAAGTTTTGCCAACCTGATCACTTAAAGGAGGTCAAATGATAGGCAGCGTCGCATTAGCCATCAACGGAGGAAAACCCGTTTATCCTCATTCCCTAAAGAGAGGGAAGGTTTTCGGAGAGGAGGAGCGACAGGCAGTCTGGGATGTTATGGAAACCGGCATATTATCAAGGGCTGGTAAGGGCAAAATGGTGCAAAAGTTCGAGGAAACTTTTGCCTCCTACCATAGAATCCCCTATGCGATCACTACAACATCGGGAACGACCGCCCTTCATACTGCGCTGTCAGCTCTTGAAATTGGCCCGACCGATGAAGTAATTATCCCCGACCTGACATTCGTTTCCTGTGCTTCGACTGTCCTTCAGACTGGGGCCAAAGCAGTATTTTGTGATATCGACACTGATACACTTACCCTGTCTGCCAGCGATCTTGAGAGAAAGATTACTGGGCAAACCAAAGCGATTATGGTAGTTCATCTCTACGGTAGACCGGCCGCGATGGATCAAATCATTTCCATTGCGCGAAGCCATAATCTCTATATCATCGAGGATTGCGCTCAAGCACATGGAGCTTTCACGCAACAGGGATTAGTAGGAACGCTAGGTGATATTGGTTGCTTCAGTTTCTACCAAACCAAAAACATGAGTTGCGGCGAAGGCGGTATGGTCACTACGGCCAATGAAACGCTGGCAAAACGCTGTCGATCATTGGTACGCCACGGGTTAATTGGAGAAAATCTTTCTAGGTATGATTACGACTGCCTAGGTTACAACTATGCTATGACAGAACTGCAAGCCGCCGTTGGCCTAGTCCAGCTCAATAAGTTGGCCGGCTCAAACAAAAAAAGAGGTGAAAACGCTTCACGGTATCGCCAAAATCTTCATGACTTGCCCATTACGTTCCAAATAGATTCAGTGGGGAATGTAAACCATTGTCTGACTGGTTTTGTGCCGGAAGAATTATGCAAGTCTCGTGACTGGTTTCTTGAAGCGGTTAGGGCGGAAGGAGCGTGGATTAACTGCCTTTACCCATTGGCGCTCTCTCATACTGTTCTTTTTTCGGACAGCAAGGACAAACCAGTCCAGGCGAGTATAAAAGCATCGCGGCTCTTCAACCTCTACACAAATCCAGACATTACAAGCCATTTTATCGATGTCTCCTGTGACGCCATACGAAAAGTATTGCACGATATTCTGGGTGGAAGGAGCTAACATGAAGTACGTCTCTTACAAGGAAATTCCCGATATTTCGGAACTTCTTGCGATTAAACATAATCGTGGCATATCAATCAGTTTAGCTCTTCCTGCTAAGAATGAAGAAGCAACAATTGGTCGTGTAATTGAATGTGCGCAATCATGTCAACCGTTGGTTGATGAAATCAAAATATTCGACAGCGGATCAGAAGATAATACCCTTCAAGTCTGTTCTCGATATAATATTGAGGTTGTGCGCGATCAAGAAACTGTTGCGATCCTTTCAACTCCCCTTTCAAGAGGAAAGGGCTGGAATCTCTGGAGTAGTATCTATTACACTTCCGGAGATATTATTGTATGGATCGATACGGATATCGAAAATATCCATCCACGCTTCATACTTGGGGTTATTTTCCCTCTTTTGACGGATCCAAAGATAGTATTCTCAAAAGGATACTATAAAAGACCGAAAGGAGATGCGAGAGTCACAGAGATTCTTGTCCGTCCATTCCTAAACATGCTTTTTCCGGAAGCTGCTGACTTCATTCAACCATTATCCGGAGAATATGGAGGCACGCGCACCTTTTTGGAATCAGCTACTTTTTTTTCTGGCTATAGCATCGAAGTGGCATTACTTTTGCAAGCCATAATCGATCATGGACCGGAAAAGGTAGCGCAAGTATTCCTTGATCAGCGGGTTCATCCACTACAAGACGTCCCTTCGCTTGGAAAAATGGCTGCCAGTATTTTGCACACACTTTTACAGCTTGCTAGCAAATACAGGCGGCTCATAATAAATTGCGATGTAAAACAATGGATGAAAATATTTCATGCGATTACGGGAGATCCTGATGAAATATCTTCAGAAATTGTGCATATCGCAGACACACCCCTACCACGAATGATAGACATTAGTAGCTATCAATCCAGGAGGAAATAATGAATCTACAGGCCCAAACCTTAATCATAAGTGTTTGGGCCTTTTTATTTGGTATTACTCGAGTCTGTCAAAAAATTGGTTCTCAGATCCAAGATAATGTTGCCCATTATAATTCTAATATCGTCCCGTCGTTCCCGTTCAGGGTTTTTTATCATCCTAAAACACTCGCCTACTTGCCCCGCCGAAGTCCGAAGGACGAGGGCGGATCACGCGAGAGGTTGCGGGCTTGGGACCCTTTATTCTATTTTTAGAACGAGATCTCCCCCCGAATATCGGCGTCGAACCTTGCTTCTAATCGTTGAATTTAAATTTTAGTTATTATAGAGTAAAAAAATTTTACGCTTAAAAAAAGCCCCTTTGTAGGGGGCTTTTTTATTAGATGGCATCATAACATGTTCGCCACGCAAGTCCCGATTTCCCCATCTTATTAGGATTCCCACCAAATGTACCAACAACATCTTTCATAGCTGATGCAATATCGGCTTTCTTCTTTTCCCATATTACAAGAGGCTTCTCCTTCCATGACCAAGCTCGATGATCAATATATTTACGGAATGCCGAGAGTACTGGATATACGAAAGCATCAGGATAAGTATATATGGTAGCACTATCAATAAATTTAAGCTGACGGGGATTATTTTCGTGCATTGTAACTCCCATAGTTGTCAATTTTCCAAAAGAACCACCAACATCATTATAAGCCCTTGGGAGGTCTCTGTAAATAACATCTCGGAGCTCTAAAATCTCTGGGAGAATTTTACTAGCTCTAGCTAGAATGTAAGTATGTCTTTTCTTGCCACTTCTATCTTCGCTCGCGTAATGATCTACTACGGCCCCCTTTGAAGAATATGCTTCAATTGGATGCGAATTTTTATCGAAATCATCTAAGCAGTAAATATAGGAAAGAATCTCACGAACGGAAACATCTTTTCGTTTGTTTCTATCATCAAGTTCAAACTCGGAATATGCAATCCGATCCTTATAAAACTGTCTATCTAGGATATTTTTAATTGAATCATATGATTTGGCAAGATTTTCAAGAGACTCGGCCTGTACGGCGCGCGAACGATTCCGTCCATCAATAATATCAACCAACCATTTTGGATCAATTTCACCCACTATACATTCAACTTTAACCTGGGCATTTACTGGACCAGCCAGTAATACATGTTGTATTGCAGAAAATGTATGTCCTCCATTCGCAATACCGTGGAGTGTTTTATCCAGGAACTCGACTGTTACTATGTTTGTTTTATTATCAAATCCGACACCAGGAGAGACGACAGTAATACCGAGATTTCTAAAAATCATTTCTTCCGGGTCATTCTTAAGAGTTTCCACTATTGCATTAAAAACATCACTACGTTTTTTAGTGTCACGAACATTTACGTCACGCCAATCCTCCCATTCCTTTGGAATCTCAGATACTGAAGCAGTAAATACACACAGGCGTCTTCCATCTGATGACTCGTACTGGTTCCTAAACGAACTAACTTTTATATTAAACTTCATATAATAAAAAAGGCTTAATTATTAATTAAGCACTACAGATAAAGACTCCGAAAATGATAATAGGGGTTGAGGAGTTCGACCCGATATCTGTTGCCAGAGTTATTTCACTCTAATGCCCGCTAAAGCGGATTGGTAGACGTGCCTAGTCTAACCAATGGTTTTATTTTATATGACTATAAGGATATTGTCAAATTTTTTAATATACTACATTCTCCCAACCACCGTCACAACCTCAATATCTCGTCTCACCAATCCATTCTCGGAAAGTGATGAAAAATGCTTTTTTAAGGATTCTAAAGTATTTTTTCTTAATACTCCAGGCACGTTATTCCAAAGATGCATTGACTGAAACTGCAACAGTGCTTTTTCAATCGTAAAATATTCCGATGTTTCAATTTTATTTTCTTTAACATCCATAAAACCATATTTCTTAAGAATACTTGTTGGATCATAGGCATCCTTGACGCTTGAAACTTTTTTACTGATAATTTTATAAATAATATTTGAAAAATCTTTTTTAAAATTTCCTACATCATTTTTATTCACGACACAAAATATAGAATCTCTTTTCATAGCACGTCTTATCTCTGTGATTGACACTTCATCGCAAAACCAATGAAACGCCCCAAAAGCAGTGACTAAATCAAAAGATTCATTATCAAAAGGCAAACTCTTGGCATCTGCCGTGTAATATCGAATATTTTCTTTTGGATATTTGTTCGCCTCCTCTATCATCTTCTTATCACTATCACAAGCAAATACTTTAAAACCATTTTGCGCCAATTGGCGCGTCGCTATGCCCGTACCGCATCCAATATCTAAAATCTTCGCTTTCTTATCAGCAAAAGATACGACATTATCAATTACTACTTGGGGATAACCCAGTCGTGCAACAGAATATGCTTGACTTAATTTCCCAAATTCACTTTTCATTAGTGATTTCATATTTGATAGTTTAACAAATATAAAACTGCTTGACAATTTTGAATATTAAAATTATAATTAAGTTAACCTTAAGGTTAACTTTAAAATATATGAAAAAATCCATTGTTGGCTTAAAAGAATTGCGAAAGAATATCAATGCCTATATCAAGGAAATAGAAAAGGGCAAATCCTTCATTGTCGCGCGAAAATCAAAACCGGTTTTCAAGATATCCCCTGCCGATGAAGAAGACGGATGGGAAAATATTGTTGATTTCACAAAAATAAAAAGCGGCGGCGTAAAAATAAAAGACATACTGTCTCGTATATAACTTTTTTTATGGATAAGATTGAAAAAGCTCTCAATAAATTAAGCGAAAAAGAGCGTGAATCCATAAAAATTATCCTAAAACAGTTGTTCGCTAAGAGCTTCCATAATTTTGATATTAAAAAACTCAAAGGCAGAAATGACATCTTTAGACTGCGTAGAGGAAAAATACGAATTATTTATCGCGTGGATGATGGAGATAAAATTTATATTCTCTCCATTGAAAGAAGGTCTGACACCACATATAATTTTTAGCAAAACACACTTAAGCATCACTTTTTTCCAATTTTCAAGGAATCGCCCGAAAGGCGATTTTTTGATATAATAAAAATATGAAATTTCCAAAATCAAAAATTGGCTTAGCATTTGTTGCTATCTATTTTTTAATAGGTATAATAACTCTTATTTATTCTTCGCTTGAATGTTTTGGTCCACGGATAATAGATATGGGTGGATGGAATAAATCAAAATGCATTATTTATTTTGCCCCACCATGGTTGCCGTGGAGATTGCTGGAAATGCGACAGATGTGGATTGAGGAGCCAATATCAACTTCAACAAACTTCTCTATTACTTCCGTAATTCTTTTTATTATAAACAGTATATTTTTATATCTCATTGGTTATTTTTTAACTTGTTGGCTGTATAAAAAAAATCCTCAAAAGACTTCTTAATATAATCCAATGAAAAAATCCGTCTTGATGACGGATTTATGTTGTAAAGATGACAACATTCATATTTACCGTAAAACCAATTTTTCTGGTTCACAGCGAAGATACGTGTTCAGGCCGTTATGCCCTCTAAATTCTACTCCTATTATAAAACCTTTTTTTCTCAATTCTCCAATAAATTCCCACCGCATTACATCTTCTTCTGACAGAATACGTAAACGGAGTGTTTCATCAAAAATACCCGATATAGAGCAAGAGCCATTCTCCAATAATTCTTGGACGCCTTTCTGATAATTTTCAACAGAAAATATTCCTTGAGAGTGCCAATTATCTGCTGCATCGCATGTTACTGTCCAATAATCAAAAACAACCTTGTCTTCTTCTCTATGTAATTTGATGGTGGTATTTCCCGTATGAAATCCTTTTTCATCTTCATGGTCTTTTTGTTCTTCCACGATAATTTTCTGCTCCATGTTGCGTCTCCTTTTTTTTGTAAGGTACAAAGAAAGTAATATACACTTTAACTTTATTATAGATATTTTTTCAAATTTGTCAATATATGTAAAAAAACCATTTCTTTTTAATAAAAAAGGTAAACCACGTATCAAAGATAAAATATTGACATAAAATTATTTACATGATAATTTCTATTTGAATTTTGTACCTTAACAAAAGGATAATCTTATGGCCCAAGTCATCGGCATATTTATCTGCCAAAAAAAAGGCCTTCCGATGCAGGAAGTTCAAAAAGTTAAAGCTCTGGCGGGCGTTGGGCTTGAAGGCGACCGATACGCAAGCGGCAAAGGAACATACTTTGGCATACGGCACAACAAGCGTCATGTTACTTTAATTCATATAAAAGATATTGAAGAAGCTAATTCCTCGCTTTCACATCCATTTTTACCAATAGAAACTCGGCGCAATCTCTTAATAGATGGAGATATACATCTTCTCTCTCTTGTTGGAAAAGAATTTTCTGTTGGCAATGTCCGCATGAGAGGGTTTGAAGACTGCGCTCCCTGCAAGATTCCCTCCAAAATGGCGGGCAAGGAAGGCTTTAAAAAAGCCTTTGCATTAAAGGGCGGGCTTCGCGCGGAAATTCTCTCGGATGGGATAATCCAAATTGCAGATAAAGTTATCGTATAAACACAAAAGGCTGATCAAATGATAAGCCTTTCTAATTTATATAGCTAAACCACACATCAGCTTAAGACGATTTGTTTGGAAGGTATGTAACTGCGAGTTTAGAAATAAATGACACAAAAAAAATTATAATAGTGTAACTCGAATTACATAGAAAAATATTCCTAAAGCGCCCAAAGTCATTGTTATACCAGCAAACCAAGTCCTTCGTATGGCATGGCGCGTTCTCTCAAGCGCTTCAAATGTTCTTAAAATTATCGTAATATCTTGAAGCGAAATATTTTTTAAAGGCACGGATGAAATTTCTTCAACGCGGGTAAAAAACTCATTAATAAACGCCTCGTGCTGAAATTTATATTTTTCCTCATTTAGTATATTTGATTTTAAAACATTAATCGTATCAGATTTATTAAAAAAAATTTTCTTTTCTTTATTTTCTTTAAAGTAAACTTTTGAAGCAGCGGATTCGGCTTTTTGCATATTTAAAAAAATAATCGTAAAATATTAATTGATGATTGTAGTATAGCACATTGTACTGAAAATAAAAATGAAAAGGGGGATTAAATATTATCTATAAAAAAAATCGGCTCGTGGGAGAGCCGATATTAAAAACTATGACAATTCGCGAGCAATTTCTCCTTCTTTAAACTCTATTCGCTTTCCAGTTTTGATGTCCACTTTTATTATAAGAGAATAGCTCCCTTTTCCATAACAGAAGTCGCATCTATACGTTCGCGGGTAAACGCTAGGAAGATTACCCTCAAGGTCTATAACCCCTAATCCATCACAATTTGAACATTGCCCGCCTTTATTCTTTTCGCACTTTGGGCAAAACAAAGATTGTTCTATGCATCGCACAATCCTATCCCCCGTACATTCAAGGCACAAAAATTTTTTACCATATCCCGTCCCCCGACACACACTACACTCTATAAAAAATGGAAGCGTATTGGGATTTGCATAACCTCCTCTTCCCGTGCAACAACTACATTGAGTATTTGTATTAAGCTCTCCATGCGCTCCTTTTCCATTGCAACGCAAACAAATCTTTGCAATTGGATACGACTCCGGCTTTATTTCCCCTTCTTGAAACTCTGTTTTACACTCTGGGCAAATATCAGGCATGAGTAACTCCTTTCCTTATCGGCAAATATTGTTCCAAAACAAAAAAACACACTTTAATTTTTTTAAAGAACACTACCCCTACACTATCACTTTATATAAAAAAGTCAAACCATAGAGAACATTTTAAACCACGCAATTATATATAATTAATGTTTACAATATTGACAAAATAAAAAATGTAATATATAATGTTTTATAACTACATGGCTCTTTAACACTTCAACAAATTCAATGGTTTTATCATATAACCCTTTTTCACACAAGGAGACTTGCAATGCAAGAAGCTATGGTGTCTTTGGTTCGCCCCTTGGGTATTTTAGACGATGCATCTGCATCCCTTACGGATGCTGAGATCGAAAAGTTGCGTCGGATCGAAACGGCGGAATTTCCCTATGTTAGGGAGAAGCTCCTAAAGGACGGCAAGATCAGCCCCGATGAGATTGGTGAGGTTGAGTTCGAATTCAAGCGCTATCTTGGCCTGATTGCTTTGGATATCAAGCCCTTAGGGATGATCAGCCGGAAGGTAGATGAGTTCTGGCACCAGTTCATTCTCTTTACGCGGCTGTATGCCAAATTCTGTGACAACGTCATGGGTTTTTTCGTCCATCACATGCCTCGGACAAGCTACACACCCTTGGCGGTCAACGGCGCCGAATCTTTCATCCGCGCCTACGAGGCGTGCTACGGAGAGCTATCCCCTGTCTGGGATCGCAACATGCAAGCCGAGTGTCCCGACAGCACGCCGTCCGGTTGGGGTGATCCCAACCCTCCCGATGATGATTAACCTTATAAGGGTGCCTTTAGCAGGCACCCTTCTTCTTATAAATGAGTAATAACGTATGTTACTCGAAAAACTTTTGCCTTATATAAAACATGGGGGAAAAGTATTAGATTTGGGTTGTGGAAAAGGTGCCAAAACCAAAAAGCTGTTCCAAAAAAGCGGATATGTCACTGCAGTTGATAAAAAAATCACCAAAACAAAATCACGCGGTATTCTTTGGATATGTATGGATATACAAGAATATATCAAGGTGGTCAGAAAAGATAAATGCTTTGATGTCATCTTTATGCATAACGTGATTCAGTTTCTTCCTAAGCGCTACATACACTCAACTCTCATCCCCTGGCTGCGGCAACATGTTGCACATGGAGGTATGGTAGCAATACGAACCTTCTACCGCGACCCAGATCCGCCGTTCACTCACCCTCTTGCTTCTTATCATACACTAGATGAGCTTCGCCGATATTTCCCTGGATGGAAAGTTATACATCAGAAACAATTTAAAATTGATAGCAACGACATGCAGAATTTCGAGCGACGCTTTTTTGTAAGCGATCTTATAATGAGAAAAGTGAAATCTAAAAAATGAAATCGGCTCAAATATATGGGCCGATTTTTCTTTTGACAATTTATATTGATTCAAGTTTTCTTATATGCCTAAAAAAATACTAATGAGAAAGAAAGATTGAGTTATTGGTAAACTGACCGTTTCAAAATATCTAAGTAATCAACAAAGCCCGGAGAGAATTATTTAAGGAGACTCCTCCTCCCCAAAAACCCCTCCGGGCTGATCCATAATTTTTTAAAAAAGACACTCCTTGGAAAACGGAGTGTCTTTAATGAAAGATCAGTTCACAAGAATTGAAACTTTTATTGCATCCTTCTCCTCTGAGAGAACTTTCATCATCTCTTTGTAATTTTCAAGACCTTTGATGCGGTGTGTTAAAAGCTGTGGTAACCAATGAGGGAAAATGCCTTGTGCGAGAACAAAGTCGCGCGCACCATTCTCAAAATCAGTGATATGCGCATTGACTGTGCCAAAAATCAGTTGATTCCCCAATACCGCTCCTTGATTGATGTGTGCCGTTGGAACCATGTTTTCATCATCACCCCCAGTAATAGAACTCCAAATACATACGCTGTTTTTGGCAAGAAGAAGCGGCGCTTCAAAGGCAACTTTGGAACTTCCCGTAGCTTCAAAAATGATATCAAAACGTCCATACTTTTTCAAAGCTCGTAAAAGCGGCCTCTGCTCTGTACCAACATAGGTAGCATCGAGTTTCTCTATCAAACGAGCTTTCAGGTGCTTGCCCTTTCGGCGAGCCGCTACAAAAACATCAAATCCGCGCAGGCGAAATACCAGAGCAGCCAATTGACCAATTGGACCAGCGCCCAAGACCAGTGCTCGTTTTGGCTCATAAATCGGGAACCGAACATTTTGAACGAGTGACGCCACCCTTACGCCTTTCTGCACTACAGACATCGGTTCCATTAAAACTCCAACTTCGGCGACCGATTTTGGAATTCTGACTAAAAACTCTTCATGTTCGACAATATATTCACAAAAAAACCCATGAATTTCTGAAATACCTCTCTCAAAATAACGCTCATCAAGTGTTATATCCTGAAAGCGGATTTTGTCATAGATGCTTGTTCCGGGCCGGCGTACCGTTACGGTGACAATATCACCAGCTTTGAATTTCGTGACGTTTTTGCCAACTTCAACTACGCGTCCTTTGCATTCATGCCCTAAGATAAGGTACTTGCAGCGTGGCGGAGATTTACCATAGAGCCCAAGATTTATTTCTTTATCAGTACCACAGGTTCCAACTTCAAGAATTTCAATGACAACACCTTTACCATCAGGGACATCATCTAAAGACGGATCCCGGACATTTTTTTTGAAATGAATACTGTTGCGTTTCAATGGAATAACGGTGATAGCTTTCAAATTGCACCTCCTGTTCTTTGAAAAAATTGTAAAGGACAAATTATCCTTCTATAGAGTATCACACAATGGATGGTAGATCAAGAGAGAGAAAGTGCAGTCCCCGCATTATTATAATCAGTATTTGCATTTCTATAATATCTTGATATAATCAATATATTGATGATTTTTGTACGATCTTTGTATGGTTCTTTTACAAAATAGAAAGAACAAAGGAGTCACAATGACTTTTGCTTGAAGAAAACTTGAGAGAAGGCTTGACGAGCTAAGAAAAGCTGTAAAAGAGTTTTATACTGCTGACAATCAACGAAAACTATCCAGCTTAGCAGATTATATCAACGACATTACATTTGAGCTAACTTTTGATGCTATACCATGCTATAATAATTCCGACTCTGAATTCTTTAAACTGTTTGCGGATATATATCGAGAAGCGGCTATTCTCATACGAACTTTAGTGAAAGGAGAAAAAAGAATATTATCTAAAAGCATGCGTGATCGCGCGGAACTTTTTGAAAGGATTGCTTCCGGAGAGAACGCAAATAAAGTATTTCAAGAACCCTCTAATGAAGATCAGAAGGAGATACATCATGAAGATAGTATTCGGTAGATGTTATTGGACAATTGTGGAT
>CAYJWS010000036.1:0-12780 GCA_964373925.1 uncultured Gammaproteobacteria bacterium | reverse complement strand
TATTATTTTATTTTTTATATGGGCTAAATTTTCAAGAGAACTCTCCCTTCTTTGAGTGCCAAAAAGTTCCGCATTTTTATGATGCTCTATAATATATTCTGCCAGATGGCTGCCGGCAAAACCCGAAATTCCCGTTATAAGAACCTTCATAGCGCTAATGCTGTTTGATAATTTCTAAAAATTTTTTTGTTATTGCCAAATATGTATAATGCGATAACACTCTTTGTCGAGCGGCCACTCCCATCCTTAAGCGTTCATTGTCATTAGAAAGAATCCTAATGATTGCGTGAGCGAGTTTTTTAATATCTTTTGCCGGCACGACAATTCCGGTTTCGCCGTTGATATTTATCTCCGGACTTGCCCCCGCGTCCGATGTTATAACAGGCACTCCGCACGACATAGCTTCAATAGTCACCTGTCCGAATGCTTCCATCCACACTGACGGAACCACTAAAACATCGCTCGCGTTTATATACTTCGGAAGATCTTGAAAGGGTTTTTTCCCCACTATCTGAATATTTTTTTCAAGAGCAAGCCCGCTAATGAGCTTTCTCGCCCTGTCTTCTTCACCACCGCCTCCGACAATTATAAGCTTGATAGAAGGCGCTTGCAATGCTACTTCTTTCATAGCTTCTATAAGATATCCGACTCCCTTTTCAGCAAAGCTCAAACGGCCGATAAATAAAATAACGCGATCTCCTTGTATGCCAAGCTCTTTTCGAATATTATCCCTATCTTCCATCGGCCGAAAAAAATCTTCTTCAATGGCAACTCCCAAATCAACGGCTTTTTTTGGATCAAGCCCAAGCTCTTTACTCTCGTAAATGGCCGCTTTGCTCAAAAAGATAACCTTGTCGGCTGTATTATAAATTATTTTGGCAAATAGAATCTGCGACTCTGTATCTAACAATACTTTAAGAATTTTGTCAATAATTTTTCCTAATCCAATTTTTTGCAATTTTTTATACCATATCCTTTTACCGAATATTTCATTCACCGATCTTTCAAAATGCCAATGCCACGCGGTTATTTGCCGGAAAAAAAATGGAACTCCAATCTTATCTTTTATCTTTGCTATGGCATACCCTGTTTCGCGAGCCTGCCATACATATACGAGATCAATTTTTTTCGTTTTTAAAATTTTTAAAACAGCTCTTTGTGTTTGTAATATATATATCCGTCGTATAATCCTATTCACGGGAAAAAGCCATATTGCGTTCATCATCGGCGGAAAATACCGTATTACCTTTACGCCATCGATATTTTCGCTTCCTTTTTTAGTAAATGAGAGATATGGCGCAACAACAACTACTTCATGGCCGTCTCTTACAAGCGTTCTCATTTTTTCAATAAAATAATGATACGTGCCAAGATGCTCGCCTATTTCTTTTTCATTGCCAAATTTATATGCAACTACGCAAATGTTCATAGTATAAATTGTCGCACAATTAATTGTGAAATGGTATCAAGATTATGATGTTTTAAAACTTCATCCCTAAGAACTCTTCGAATTTTTTCCTTATCCAAAAAAGATAAATTCTTTATTTCATATAATTTTTGTGCTAAATCTTTTGGATCATTTTTCTTCACCATAAACTCCGGATGTATAATTTTTTGAAAAGCCTCGTTAGAGGTTACAACAATACATCCGCACGCCATCGCCTCTAAGACCGCTTTATCCACGCTTCCCGTCCCGCTTAAATTTACAAAAACATCCGCTTCTTGCAGATACCGGACAATATCTTTATTGGGTATAGGGCCTAAAAAATCAACAATGCTATCAAGCTTCATCCTGCGCGACATCTGCCGCAAGCTTTCAAAATAGCTATAATGCTCGGCCAAGCCCGGCTCGCCAATAATTTTTAATTTAATGTTTTCCGTTTTGTTTTTTACGAGCGTATCAACCGCTTTTATAAGGCTCTCAAGATCTTTTGTGGGAGAAATGCGGCCAACAGTCAATATGATAAACAGCCCTCCTTTATCGTAATCTTTCCACTGTGGCAAAAAAAGTTCCGTATCAATGCCATGCCCGGTCACTATAACCTTATCCGATGCAACTCGAAAACTCTCCGGAGATGGGGTGAGTATTGCGTCTGCCATTTTAGCCAATAATTTTATTTTCCAATTGACTGCGCCATGGGCAAACCACGAAACAATTTTTTTTCGATGCAGTTTCGCGTAGGGCCAAATATTGATGGTGTACTCGGGATTCATGTGGCAGAATATCCCATCCGCCCGCGGAACCAGCTTCCACGCGAGCTTTTGAAATTCTACAAATCTGCCCGACCTGTTAACTCCCGCCTCTTTTCCCAGAGAATGTATTTCAACATTATCAGGCAATTCCGTGATATCGCCTTTTTCCAGGCATATTACCAAAAGGCTTGACTGGCTCTTCTCAAGCTCTATGGCTATTCTTTTTACCCACGCATAAGTGAATCCCGCCAAGGCGTCATTTCTGTCCACCTTCCTTGTGATCATTAAAAGCTTCATTGCCTATAAAGTATTATTGATTATACTGCTCCAAAATTCTATTATTTTCTTTGTATTGTTCCTGCCATCGTAGCGCTCAAACGCCATTTCGCGTCCGCGCTTGCCCATGCGCTCGCACACTTGGGGGTGATCAAAAACATACGTCAACATCTTAGCAAGAGAAGGAATATTTCCTATAGGCACCAAAAAACCATTTTCTCCATGGATAATAATATCATGCGCTCCGGTAGTCACGGTTGATATAACGATTTTTGCGCACGCGTTCGCTTCTATTAAGACTTTTCCAAAACTTTCGCTCAATGAGGTAAGGACCACGACATCGCAGGCATGATAATATGAAATAATCTCTTCGTGTGTTTTTTGCCCTAAAAAATACGCTTCAATATCGTTTTGCATGCATATCGCCTTGAGCGTATCTTCTTGGCTGCCTTCTCCGATTATAACCATAACGGAATTAGGATACTTTTCATGCGCCTTTTGGTACGCCAAAAGAAGTATTGGAATATCTTTTACCCTCTCAAGCCTGCCGGAAAATAAAACGATCTTTTTATTATTAAACTCTTGCTTAATCGCGTTAACGCGCGCGGGATCAAAATTTTGGAATTTTTGAATATCGATAGGCGTTGATATTATCCGTATAAGCTTTTGCTGAATGCCCAATGAGATGAGTTTTTCTTTTATTCCCTCGCTCATTGACCGTATGCCATCTGCTTTAAAAACTACTTTTTTTGCAAGCGGCAAGAAAAAATAATTTTTCCAATTCTCTTTTAAAAAACTTGGATTATTGAAAAAATCACCGTGCATATGCACGAGCAACTTAGTCCCAAATTGTTTCTTAATCTTCCATCCGACATATCCCGTCAAAAATGGGTCTTGGGTCACTATAAGATCATATTTCTTTTGCTGGAATAATGTCTTCGCTATGCGCAAAGCGTCAAATGGATACAAAAACTTTTTTCGTGAATTAGTCGGATATGCTTTTACATTTGTTGAAAGCGTAAAATTTTCATACCCGTGTTTCGCGAATACGATAATATCAAGCGACTCAACGCGCCTTCCGTATTCAATGTGTCGCTCAACAACATCGCCAAGCTGCCGCTTGCCCAAAAGCCCCTTGTCTAAGCTTATCATAAGAATATTCATAGTGTTTCAAAAAGATTAATTGTTTCATTGATCATAGTCTCATATTTAAATTTATCTTCCAATATAAATTTTTTAGCATTTTCGGAAAGTCTGTTGCGAAACAATTCATCTTCAATTATTCTGATTATTTTCTCTTTAAGTTGATCTTTATTATTAAATTTTATTAATATGCCGTTATAATTATCATTTACTAATTCACTATTTCCTCCTACATTCGTTGTGATAACAGGCACACCAAACGCGAATGCTTCAAGAATAGCATGTGACAATCCTTCATACGCAGTGTTAAGTACGAATAAATCACTTGCTAATAAAAATTCATATACATCATCTTTGGGTTTGTCACCCAATGCATCAATAAAATGTTTATAATAATGTTTATCATGTTCAACGCGTAAAATTTCAGCCTCCCCGCCATCTTGTGTTGGTCTGATTTCTTTTACGACTGTATCATTATATAACTTTATTTGCTGTTGCACACGATCATGCCCATCAACTCCTAGAATTCTTAACTTAATATTTAAATTATTTTTATATTTTTCATAAATTTCTGACACGACTATTGCCAACATTCCAAAACCCTTCCATATTACATTGCGTCCTATTGAAACTATAACAAAATCATTCTCCTTAAAATCCAATTTTCGTCTTGCATCAAGTCTATTTTTCGCACCATATAATTTTTTTAAATTTATAGAATTATAAATCACTTTTATTTTTTCCTCTTTAATTCTCCATTTTTCAACTATTTTCTTTAAATATAAACTTGGAACAATTACAAAATCTGCGTTCCTACAAGTGTAATGCTGTATTTTTTGTAAAATATTAATTTTTCCTTTTGGCTTAATTTCTTGAAAATCATCGATGAATTTAATTTCGGATATTTTCTTGCCTTTTATTTTTTCTGGTTGCATGGACTGTTCCCACGCATAATCACCTACGACTTTAATTACCAACTTTTTTCTAAATAAAAACTTTACAAATACTGCTGGAAGACCAGAGCTAACTGGACCTTGGGCATAAATAACATCATAATTTCTTGATAATAACAACAACTTAAAAAAATAAGCAAAATAATGAATAAATTTTAATTTACTTCTCTTAATACTTACTTTGATATAAGGTTCATTAATTCTATAGGTTTCGTTGGCATAACAAATTAAAGCTACCTTAAACCCTCTTGCATATAGCTCATCTGCTATAATCTTTGAATACGTCGCCGGACCGCCGATATCGGGAGGGAAAATTTCCGCGGCAATGAAGATTTTTTTCTTATTTTCCATTGAATTATTTATTTTTTTAAAAAAATATAATAACCGCTTGTCTGATTGCTTGTATCTTTATGAAAAACTCCGTCCAAATAATTAAAAATTTTTACAAGCAGTTTGTTTTTTCCAAGCGGACTAATATGAAGCCATGTGGATAGGGCTCCCCTGACATTCTTGACCTCTTTATGTGAAAATTTTTTGAACAGTATGTCAATTGTGTCCTTGGTAAATCTCCAATAATCCTTATAATACCCCTTATGCGCGTGGTAATAATACAAAAATGGAACATACACAAAGCAGTATCCGCCGCTCGACAAAACGCGGTAGAGCTCTTCGCATGCCTTAATGGGATTTTCAACATGCTCCAATACCGCGATGCAAAAAATCGCTTCGCATTCGTTATCCTGAAATGGCAGGGCGTGTATATCGCCGACTATGTCCGGATGGTAATCGGAAACGGGGTCCAGTATTTTATAATCTACTCGTTTAATTAGGGGCGCTATCCATGTTCTTTCTTCCGCATACCTATTGCCCTTCTCCTTAAGCGCGCGCAGACCACCGCCGATATCAATGATTTTCTTTTTTTCACTTAGAATCTTTGTCACTTTTTCCTGAAAAAATTTGTCCCAAGAATACATTCTCATAAACTTAAACCATTGAATAATTATCAAAACATATCAATTTGTCATCCCTCCGAAGCTTCGGGAATGACAGATGATTATTCCACGCTTTCAATTTTTAAAACTTTTTAGTAATTTCCTTAAAAATATTTTCTATACGGCTCGCAATTTGAAACCATTGATATTTTTCTATAGCAAGCTGTCTTCCGTTATAAGATATTTTTTTATAAAGATTCTCATCTTTCAAAAGCAATTCAATTTTCTCTGCCAAATCTTTTGGATCATCTACCTTGCAAAATAAACCAGTTTCCCCATCTTTTAAAAAATCTGGAATCCCACCCACTTTTGTTCCAATAACTGGAAGTCCGCACGCCATAGCCTCGAGAAAAGATGATCCTAAACCCTCTGATCGTGATGGCCTTACAAAAATATCCGCTTTTTGCAAATAACTATTAATCTCGCTTGGATGTACATGGCCTAAAAATTCAATTTTGTCTTCAATGTGCAAATCTTTAGATAATTTTTTTAATTCTCCCTCTAAATTTCCAAGTCCTAAAATTTTTAGAGTAATGGGTGATAAGTAATGGCTGATGAGTAACTTATATGCCCGCATCAAAGTATCAATTCCATTTTTCTTTTCTAATCGCGAAGTAGTAATAATAATTTTTTCTTTACTATTTCTGATTCCTGATTCATAATTCATAATTCGCTCCATGTCCACTCCATTGGGCACAACTTCCACGGCGCATTTCGCTCCCAATCTTCTCGCCCTGTCTGCTAAAAAACTTGATATCGCCTGAATGTAGTCGGCTTTTGTATAAATACTTTTGTAAAGAGGCCTCATATAAAATGTCCTCAACCAAATATCAAGCTCCGAATCCCCTTCTTGAAGTGTTAATAAAAAAGGTATTTTTGGATTTTTCTTTTTAAAAAATAACGCCGCAAGTCCCGCCTGATTCGCCATAATTGCCCATATCGCGTCATAATGATTTTTTTGATGGAGCTTTTTCGCAAGCGCGCTTGCCTGAAAAGGAAAAAAATATTTGCTCTTCTTGCTGTTTCCTATCCTATAAATATTCACATTTCCAACTTTTTCTTCTGCCTTCTGCTTTCCATCCAAATTAACCGTAATCATATCAAAAGAAATATCGGAAATTCTATCAGTAATTTCTTTTACTGCCACCTCGGCGCCCGCTATAAAGGGATGATACGTGAGAGAAAAAATAAGAACTTTCATTAGATATTAGATATTAGATATTACTTTGAATTATGAAACTCATATTTCTGTCATCCGTATATCCATCGGGACTCCTCCTTGCAATGATCTAATTTTTTGGTCATCGCGAGGAGGCTAAAGCCGACGTGGCGATCTAAACGTAGATTGCTTCGCTCGGGCTCGCAATGACGGTGGTAAGAAAATTTCATAATTCAAAGATATTAATAATTAAAAATTTCCTTCCTGTGCCATTCAACCGTTCTCTGTATTCCCTCTTCAATGCCCACTTCCGGCTTCCATCCCAATAAATTTTTTGCCTTTTCAATTCCTGCAAAAGTCTTTTCAACATCGCCCGGCTGGAGAGGCTTTTTTTCAATTTTTGAGGATTTTCCCGAATATTTTTCAATCATATGGATAAGATCAATTAATCGCACAGGATATGAATTTCCCAGATTAAAAATCTCATACCCTAATTCTTTTTCTATTGATAAAAGAATTCCTAATACGATATCGTCTACATACGTATAATCCCTGCTTGTAATGCCGTCGCCATACATCGTGATTGTCTCGTCGCGCGCGATTGAACGAATAAAAGAATGTATTGCCATCTCTGGACGCTGGCGCGGGCCATACACCGTAAAAAATCTCAAACAAGCGATAGAAATTCCATATAAGTGGTGATAATTATAACACAGGAGCTCTCCCGCCTTTTTTGTTGCCGCGTAAGGAGAAATCGGAAAATCAACCGGATCAATTTCTAAAAAAGGCACCTTCTTATTATTCCCATACACCGAAGAAGAAGATGCGAATATGAATTTTTTTACCTTATATTTTTTTGCGCATTCTAAAACATTCAAAGTGCCGAGTATATTAACATCGGCATACAGCTTTGGATAATAAATAGACTGCCTCACTCCCGCGCGGGCGGCAAGATGTACGATGCAATCAAAATTATTTTTTAAAAAAATATTTTCCAATAACGCGCTATGGCGAACATCTCCTTCTATGAGCTTAAAATTTGAATTGTGCGAGTGCGCCTGTATATTGTTTCTCTTTACGGCAGGATTATAATAATCGTTACAATCATCAAGACAAACAACTTGATGGCTCTTTTTAAGCAACGCTTCAATGAGGTGGCTTCCTATGAATCCCGCTCCTCCGGTAATAAAAAAATTCATAAGAATTATCTTTTTGGCGTCTTTTTATTTTTAAGCAATTGTAGATTTATTTTTTGCACTACCTGTAAGAGTGGCAGATCTATCCCCATATCTTCGCCGTGCTTGATAAACGATGCAAGATCCTTTGGAAGGCACTTCCCGTCAAACCCACGGAATCCTCCATGCCAAACATCAAAATTCCCGGGGGCTACCCTCCTGTCATGTTCAAAACCCTCTCTTACAGCCTCGTAATCCACTCCAAGCTTTTCGCACATGTCGTAGATTTGATTTGCAAAAATTACTTTTGTAGAGTAAAACGTATTCACCATATATTTAAGGATCTCGGCAGCTGTCGCGGGCATTATATTTTCATATGGCGCGCGTGGTAGAATAGACATCACATCTTTTGCAATATCCTTGCTTTTCGCCGTATACCCTAATATCTGTTTGTCGGGGTGGGAAAAATCCTTGTTTGCCCTGCTACTATCTAAAAATTCTGGATTAAAAAGAACGCTTAAATCCGGATACTCATTCTGGAGCCTCTCAGACGTTCCTGGTATTACTGTTGATTTAATAATAATCACCTTATCCTTAAGGCTTGATAATTTTTTAAAAACTTCATCTATAATAGAAGGGTCAAATCCATTTTTAAATGGCGTTGGAACACAAATAAAAATATAATCTTGTTCCATCACATCTTCCAAAGTATCAAATTCCTTGAACTTGTCGTACACTTTTGCGCTAGGATAAAAATTTTTAACTGCCAATCCAACTACTCCTCCCCCGATAATTCCTATAGATTTTTGCATAAAAATCTTAATTATCTTGAATTACGAAACTCCCTTCCCGCCGTCATTGCGAGCGCTTTCGGGATCCCCTGACTACCGGTCATCGCGAGCGCCGCGCGTGGCGATCTAGACGTAGATTGCTTCGCTCGGGCTCGCAATGACCCAAGTAAGGAAGTTTCGTAATTCAAGGTAATGAGGACTTACGCACTAGCCTTTTTCTGTCATCCTCGCGAATGCGGGGATCCAGTATCAAACCATTTTTTATGTTCTGGATTCCCCCGAAGCTTCGGGGGAATGACACCAAGTTAGCAATAACTGCGTAAATCCTATTAATATTCTTGCTTAAAATAGCTTAATATATTATGATTATATATAACTTTTTATCAAAAGTCAAAGATACTATATGGCTAAAATAAGCAAAATAATATATATTATTACACAATCCGAAATGGGGGGTGCTCAAAAATATGTTAAGGATTTAGCGACTTTTTTTTATTCTCAAAATTATGACATAAAAGTCGCATCTGGGCAAGATGGACCGCTTATAAAATCTTTGAAGGAAAAAGATATCCACACCCATGTTTTTAAAAATCTTGTACGCCAAATCAGCCCAGTAAAAGATATAAAAGCATTTTTTGAAATTTTTAGTTTTTTAAAAAAAGAAAAACCTGACATTGTGCATCTTAATTCTTCCAAGGCAGGAGTAATCGGCGCAGTTGCCGCGAAATGCGCAAGAGTAAAAAAGGTAGTGTATACCGCCCACGGCTTTGTATTTTTAGAGCCATTGCCTTTCTGGAAAAAGCAATTATATCTTTTATCTGAAAAAATTTCTGGAATATTCAAGGATGCCATTATTTGCGTATCAGACTTTGATAAAAAAAACGCCATTCAATACAAAATAGCTTCAGAAAAAAAATTTATCACTATCCATAACGGCATAGACAGCGCGTCGCTTCACTGTATTGAAAAAAATGAGGCAAAAAAAATTTTTCAGAGCACACTCCCTTTCCCATCAAGCCATACTGTGATTGGAACCATAGCAAATTTTTATGTGACAAAAGGGCTTTCATATTTTCTCCAAGCGGCCGCTCAGATAAAAAAGGAAAAAAATAATGTTATTTTTATAATTATTGGCGAGGGAGAATTGCGCCAAGATCTGGAAAAACAGATAATGGAAAATGACTTGAAGCAATGCGTGATTTTGCCAGGCAGAATTCATAATGCCCATGCCTATCTGAAATGTTTTGACATATATATGTGCTCTTCAGTGAAAGAAGGCTTTCCATATTCAATCCTTGAAGCACTTGCCGCTTTTATACCCGTTGTCTCAACAAACGTCGGCGGAATTCCGGAAATAATTCAAGATAAAAAAAGCGGCTCTCTTGTTGATCCGATGAATTCACGCGCGCTTGCCGATAGTTGCTTGCGATTAATAGCATCGGAAGTAACATCAAAAGAATACTGTAGAGAAGCAAAGAAAATACTTGATGAAAATTTTACTTTGGATCAAATGCTTAAAGCTACAAGCCTGGTTTATTTTGAAAAAAACCTATAATACACCAAAGTCCACAGAGCCTTGATGCCATCGTGCCACTTGATTTTTTTTCCTTCATTATATTTTCTTGGAGAATATCGTATTGGGATTTCTTGTATGTGAAATCCTTTTTTTAATATTTTTGCCGTAATTTCCGGCTCAATTTCAAAACCGCTTGATTGGATATCCAGCTCATCCACAACTTTTTTTAAAAAAATTTTATAACATGTCTCAACATCGGTTATCTTGGTCCCGTATAACATTCGAGTGGCAAGAGAAATAATATAATTTCCAAAATACATATACCAATATCCAATGGGATTTTTTCCTAACATGCGCGAACCATAGACAACATCGCACGAACTATCCATAAGCGCCGCGATAAGTTTTTTATACTCCGAAGGGCTATATTCCAAATCGGCATCTTGAATTATTACAATATCTCCGGTGGCATTTTGGAAACCCGTTTTTACCGCAGCTCCTTTGCCAAGATTTTTTTTGTGACGAATTATTTTGCATTCACGAACGCTCGATAGGATATTTTTTGTATTATCCGATGATCCGTCGTCCACGATAATAATTTCTTTTTCTATCCCCAGCGTGTCTGAAGCCAAAACCTCTTCTATGGCTTTCTGAATGGTTCTTTCCTCATTATACACCGGTATAATAATAGATACCTTTGTATATTTCATAACTTCATTCTCAAATATAACTTAATTGAGTCTTAATTTATACACCTTAAATGCAAGCTCCCCGTAATCATTGAAAATCTCAAACTTCTCGCCATAACGGAGCGTGTTTATATTGTAGAGAAAATTCTTTTCCAGTAAATTCACATGTTCAGTGTTATCTTTTGTTAAATAATCTGCACTCACGATATAATATACATAATGAACTCCAAGTTGCCTTAAAGCATCAAATAAATCGTTATCTTTCCCCATCACAGATACTATCTCGCGGTTTGACGCGAAATGTATGTTATGATAATTAAAAAATCGATTAAAGTACCATACTCTTCCAAACCAATCGATATCGCTGTCAAATAAATATAAATTATTATCTCGCAAATCCTCCCAAAAAAATGTAAGGTCTCTAGTATCTTTGGGCTTGCGGACATAAGAGACATATGAAGGATTCTCTTTCCATGTAGTCTTTAAATAATCTTCAAGCTGGTTAAATCCCATGCTTTTCTCTCCCGTGGAGGAATAAAAAATTGGCTTTTCATTGCGAGGATGAGAAATAAGATTTGTGTTGATGCTAAATGCCAATTCGATGAAAAAAATAATCGAAAAAATAATTGCTAAAATTTTCTGAATATTTTTTTTCCCCGAAAATGCTTCAAAAAGATTAACAACGCTAAATCCAATAACTATTGATACAAACGGCATAAGTATGGGGAGATACCTCCTTTGAGGGGGCAATGAAACAAATACCAAAGAAAAAGAAAGCAAAAGAATTGGCAAAAAATGCTTATCCGCGCCCATTTTTTTTCTGATTCCAATAAGCCAGCTTACAAAAACAAAAATTACTGAAAATATCAAAACAAAACCATACATGTATGAATGATATCCTTGAAGCCCTCGCCACATGCCAATATAATGGGAAACCGGGGATATTATTTTTTTATTTGATTCAAAAAGCACCGGCCAATCTTTTTTTGACGCCTCAAACATAGAAGGAAAAAGTTTTGAGGCCTGCGCGTCAAAATGCCCTCTTGTTTTATACATCATGACATTATATATGATAACGGGTGACAAGAGCAATAAGAAAAGTAACGCTCCTGCCCAAAATTTCTTTTTTGTAAAAGAATCTTTGCGTCGTATAAATGTATACAATATTACAAATGGAATAAGGAAGAAAGAAGTATATTTTGAAAGCAAAGCAAGCGCCAAAAAAATTCCTGTGTGTATCCAAAATTTTTCTTTTTCTAAACTCTTGATAAAAAAATACACTGCCCCTGCTATAAAAAATGTTTCCACGCCCTCCAGGTACGCCGTCCTAAAAGACCATAAAAAAAAAGTTGAAACAACAAGGGCCAAAGATGACAGCGTGGCTACTCGTTTTCCAAATAATTTTTTTGCTATTAAATATACAAAAATTAAAACTCCTATTCCTGACAAAGCAAAAGGCAGGCGCAGTGCAATAATATTTTCTCCAAAAATTTTAAAAAAGATATGCTGGATCAAAAATACAAGCGGGGGCGCGTCATGGAATGATAGGTTTCCCCACCACGGCACGCTGCCAAACCACTGTATGGGAGCCGTCTGAAGATTCGGCCCGATATAGTCAAGGTACGCGAGCGCTCTCATGGAATAATGAGATCCGTCATTAAGCGTATCGGCTCGATTGAGCCTAAAAAAAATAAAAAAAACGCCGAGCGCCACAATAAAAAATATTGCTTTGTTTTGATTAAAAACTTTTTTCAGGCTTTCAAGTTTGAAAATCATAAATACTACTCTTTGTCATCCCGAATTCATTTCGGAATCTACCTTAGATTGCTTCGCCGGGCTCGCAATGACCCATGGTTTTGGTCATCGCCCTCTCTGGTCATCGCGAGCGAAGCG
>CAYJWS010000035.1:0-12886 GCA_964373925.1 uncultured Gammaproteobacteria bacterium | reverse complement strand
GTACGCTAGGTTTTCATCCTGGTAACGGGGGTTCGATTCCCCCAGGGGCTACCAAAAAAACACTCAATACATTGGGTGTTTTTTTTAAAAAATCTGAGTAGAGAGACTTCCAGTAAAGAATATATTAATTTAAAACTTCTAATGATAGCATTCTGGATTCCCCCGAAAGTTTTCGGGGGAATGACAGGATAGGCAACGTATTATAAGTTAGGTCCCCGAGCTAATCACCCTACATATGATGTAACATAAATATTCGCCCAAAGCACATATTACGTGAGTTACATACCTCGAAGAGGCTTGCAAAATTTTTCAATATAGATTAAGATAGTGTCAATGTAACTTTTCTATGGATCTTCAACACGAAAAACAATATTCCATTACCGGAAAAATCATTCGATTTGAAGGAAAGCATGCTATCATCGAACTTGAGGGCGGCGATAACCTTGCGTGGCCTTCTGCACGTCTTCCCGATGATGCCAATAAGGGAAGCTCTGTTATCCTTAAAATTCGCACGCCTCAAAGCGAGGCTCAAGAAAAAGAAGATATAGCAAAGGCAATACTTAATCAAGTCTTTGAGTCCGAATAACTCATTTTGCCATGGAAGAAAAAATAAAAAGCCCTCTTTCTCACCACAATTCGGGAGCGAAAGAAAAAACAAAAAATATTTTTTTAAAAATCCTACAATGGTTTGCGGTTTTAGCGACCATTGTTTTTATTTTAGGAGGTATTGGAATCATTTCAGTCCTTTTATACGAAAAATTCCACGAAAATAAAATTTTTCCTGGAGTTTCAGTAGGAAACGTGAGCCTGGGCAATAAAACGCAAAAAGAAGCTCTCATTCTGCTTAATTTAAAAAAAGACAAACTTATAAACGACGGCATAACTTTTTTTTATAATGACAATAAAGTAATAGTATCATCAGAAATTTTAGCAAGTGATCCTGATCTTTCAAAAAGCATCATTGCCATAGACGCTCAAAAAAGCGTACAGAGGGCCTACGCCTACGGAAGAGGAGGCAATGCAATTCAAGATATTGTCCAGCAAATATACAATGCTGTGTATAAAAAAAATATTCCGGTAGAGTTCTTGCTTAATGAGGCTGAAATAATAAATATTTTAAAGAACGAATTTGCCCCATTGGAAAACCCAAGCCAAGACGCACATCTTGTCGTCAACGGAGACGATATTATGGTCACCCCGGAACAGGAAGGAAAAATATTCGATTACGACTCGGCGATAATAAAAATGAAAAACAATGTGTCGCGGCTACAAAACGATCCAATTGAACTTCAGTACATAACCACAAAACCGAAAATATTCGCGCAAGACGCCCAAAATATTATTCCGCTGGCAAAAACATTTTTAAATACAACAACGCCGACGCTCGTATATGATACAAAATCATGGAAAATATCTCGTAAGCAGTTTATTGACTGGTTAGAACTCTCAAATACAAAAAATAAGGACAACCGTGTCAGCCTGCAGTTAAACAGGGAAAGTGTTAACATTTTTTTAAATGATATTGCCAATGAAATAAAAATCGATCCCATTGATGCGAAATTCGAGCTTATTGATGGAAGAGTAACGCAGTTTCAAATAAGCAAAAATGGCAAAAAACTTAACAGGGAATCGAGCTACAGAAAAATCAACCAGCAATATTTTGAAGAAGGGAGAAATGAAATCGATCTTATCGTTGACATTATCCCGGCAAAAGTATCTACCGAAGATGTAAATAATCTAGGAATAAAAGAGCTTTTGGGCGTGGGTACTTCCAATTTTTCCGGAAGTCCGAAAAATAGAAGGCTCAATATAGCCAATGGAGCGAGGCTGCTCAACGGGATTTTAATAAAGCCCGGTGAAGAATTTTCTTTATTAAAACAGCTTCGTCCGTTTGACAGCTCAAATGGATATCTTGAAGAGCTTGTTATAAAAGGAAACAGAACCATTCCCGAGTTCGGTGGAGGTTTGTGCCAAATAGGGACAACAACTTTTAGAGCCGCGCTGTACTCCGGCCTCCCAATAACTGAGCGCAGGAACCATTCGTATAGAGTGGCCTACTACGAACCGGCTGGAATGGACGCAACTATTTATGATCCGGCTCCGGATTTTAAATTTACCAATGACACTCCAGGATACATTCTTATTACAACCGAAATACACGAAGACGATCTCATATTTAAATTTTATGGCACGCCTGACGGCAGAAAGGCAGAGGTGGCAACTCCAAAAATTTATAATATAACCGAACCTGGCGAACCAAAATTTATTGAAACTGAAGACATACCTCCGGGTGAAAAAAAACTTGTTGAAAAACCGCACAGGGGGGCTGACGCCGATTTTGACTACACGGTAACATATCCTGACGGAAGAGTGGAAAAAAAGAATTTTGCAAGCCACTATGTCGCATGGAGAGAAACATGGCTTGTGGGAAAGAATCCAAACGCTCAAAGCGCAACATCCACTCCTGAAACGCAAGACCTGATAAATTCATTTAACTAGCTTGCACTTTACAAATGGAGCACATTTATAACCCTCAAACTGTCCTTCAATGTCATTCTGATCCGCCAACTGGCGGATCAGAATGACAAGATGGCTAGATTTTAGTTATCAGACAGCATGAGTATTCAGAGGAGGGGAATAAAAAAGACCGGAAAAAATCCGATCATTATTTTACGCCAGCTTCTTTATATCAGGTCTTCATAATTCAATTATGCGCGAAAGATAAAAAGTATTCGCTGAAGTTCAACTGGTTCTACAAAGAAGTAGGCTATGCTTAAGCTAAGATGAATATCTTCCAATAATCTGCAGACAAGGAAACGTGCTTGAGGGGAAATCGAGCTAAAAGCCGGATCATCCTCTCGCAAGTTCCCCGCTTGTCGTGCCTGCAGATAATTGGGCAACAGGAGAAAGGAGGTTCTCCAGGTTTTACCCTGGAGGATTGATTCCTCTTGCCCAAATACCACAGGCACATCCCTCCGAATACGGCACAAAAAGCCTTTGGGGGGTTGTCTGCAGATTATTGGCAGATAATAAATTTTAGATGAGCAACTTTATATGTTAGCATAATATGAAATAATTGTCAATAAATTATAAATAAAAGTTAATTTTTTTACTAATTTAAGCAAATATCAATAACGTTTGTTAGCAGTACATATACATTGTTTTTTGTGAAATAAAGTTGCAAAAAAAATTCAGAATTAACATAAAAAAGACACGAAGCTGATGTGTCTTTTTTATTTTTGATACTGTATGGCGTCTATTGCCGCGCTATAATTTCTACAACTTTATTCTTTGACGTTAATCCACGGATAATAGAGATGTGTGATTTTGGAACTGCAAATGTTCTGGAGAGAATAGAGATAATTTTTTCGTTTGCCTTCCCTCTCGCAGGCGCTACATGTATTTTAATTTTGTAAACATCTTTTTCAATCTCAACAATTTCCTCGCGAGACGCGCGCGTTATAACACGAATCCGGATAATCCTTTTTTCCATACAATTATATTTTTTCAAGCAAAATCAATTCGTTTGCGCCAGAGACGGTATCATAGAGAGCAAATGTTGGCTTGGAAAACATTCCTGCAAGCGTCCCAGGATTAACCATCCGCGCGCCTCTTACAATCTCCTCCCAAGGGATGTGGGTATGCCCGTAGAAAACAATATCGTATTCCCCTGTCAAGGCCAGGCCACGCGCGTCTTTTGGGTGGTGCGCCCATGCAATGTTTTTATTGCCAATTTTTACTTCTCCAAAAACTTCAAAAATTTTTATATGCTTGTGATTTCGCGCGGCCTCCGAAAGTTCTGAAAACCTGTCGCAATTTCCGCACACATAATACTGGCTTCCTAAAAAATTTTTTGCTATAGTCTCAATGGTTTCGGTATTTGCTATGTCTCCGCAATGGATCATGGCTAAAATATTATTTTTTTTTAGATATTCAACCGCCCTAAGAGTATTTGGGATATTGTCATGGGTGTCAGAAAATATTGCTATTTTCATAATTATCTAATGAGAAAGCTTTTCCTTTAAAAACCCTAGTATCTTCTTAGAAGTTAGTGCGTTTCTTGTATATTCAATCAATTGTTGATTATTCCCCGTCTCATGGCTAGATTTAGATATCGTTTGTTTGAGAGATTCTTCTTGAATATTTTTTTGGACCTCTTCTTCTGTGGCAGAGATATTGTATTGCTTGGCTATTTCACGAAGCACAATAACAATCTTTATTCTTTGTATCGCCGTAGGAATAAAATCCAACAAAAGCTCATCTCTTGTTTTTTTAATATGCGTCAAATAATCTTCAAAATTAAGCCCGTCTTCTTGTATTCCGCGCTCAAGCTCGCCAAGCATAGATTGCGATTCAGATTGAATAAGTATGTCGGGAATATCGGAAAATTTATTTTTTTCAACAAGCGCGTAAATAATGCTGTCTTCAATTCTTTTTTCTTCCTTTGATCGCATCTGAAGCAAAAGATTGTCGCTTATCTGCTTTTTGAGCGCTTCAAATGTATCAAAATGAAATCCCTTCGCGAACTCATCATCAAGCTTTGGTAATTCTATCTCATACACAGAGAGTATCTTTATCTTAAAATCAACAGGCTTTCCGGCAATATTTTTTTGGTAATAATCTTTTGGAAACGTGAGCTGAAATTCTTTTTCATCTCCAGCCTTCTCTCCAATAAGCTTTTCTTCAAAACCCGGAATAAATTTATTTTCTCCTACCACCACCGGGATTTTTTTGCCGTCTCCGCCTTCAAGCGGAACATTGTCTAAAAAAATCTTAAAATCAACGTCAACCTTGTCGCCTATCCGCACCTCCCGTAAAACAATTTTTTCTTTACTTCGAAGTTTTTGTAAATCGTGAAGAGATCGGTCAAGCTCATCCTGGCCTACGGATATTTTTTTACGCGCAACCTTGGTAATATCTAAAGTTAATTTTTTCACGACTGGCAAAAGATTTACAACAGCCTTATATACAACGGGATTCCCTGGAACGAGCGTCACGATCTCGATTTTGGGAGCGCCGACCGTTAACAAACCTTTTTCTTTGAAGGCCGAAAAAAGGGTTTTTTTAACAGCATGCTCAAGCGCCTCTTCCCAAATCCTTCCTTCTCCCACTTGCGCGCGAATCACATCATAGGGCGCCTTGCCCGGGCGAAATCCGGAAATTTTCACATTTTCAGAAATTATAAATGCCGCTTTTTTCAAATATGGTTCATACTCTTGAGGAGAGAGTTCTATAACTATTTCCGCCTGCGCGCGGGAAAGATCTTTATAATCTATTTTCATACAATAATAAAAATATATATTTTATCCTAAGCGGCTCAACACTCTCAATAAAGCGCATAAAGGATCGAAACTCCATCCGATCCTTTATAGTATCTAGAAAACCGCAAACATTACTTACCCATGTAAAATATTGAGAAGAGGAGCGATGACAATGGAAATAATGGCCATGAGCTTGATAAGAATATTGAGGCTCGGACCGGATGTATCCTTAAAGGGATCGCCAACCGTATCGCCGACTACCGCCGCTTTATGGGTTTGAGAACCTTTACCGCCAAGATTTCCTTTTTCTATATATTTTTTGGCGTTGTCCCACGCTCCGCCGGCATTAGCCATAAGAACGGCGAGCATAAAACCTGTAGAAATTGCTCCCGCGAGAAGGCCGGAAAGCGCTTCCCTCCCTAAAAATATTCCCACAAGTACGGGGGAAGAAACTCCAAGGATTCCCGGAACTATCATTTTTGTTAACGCCGCTCCGGTTGAAATCTCAACGCATTTTTTATAATCCGGCTTGGCAGTGCCCTGCATAAGGCCGGGAATCTCGCGAAACTGCCTTCGAACTTCATGTACCATTTTATACGCCGCCTCGCCAACCGCCTTCATGGAAAACGCCGAGAAAACAAAAGTAAGCATGCTTCCCAAAAGTATTCCTATGAGAACCCGAATATCCATAAGATCAACAGAGTTAAGCTGTACTGCCTGCTTAAATCCAATCAAAAGCGCAAGAGATGTGAGAGCCGCGGAACCGATGGCAAATCCCTTTCCTATGGCGGCGGTTGTGTTTCCAACGGCGTCAAGCTGCTCGGCGCGCTCGCGTGTCTCCGGACCCATACCCGCCATCTCGGCGATTCCCGCTGCATTGTCTGCGATAGGCCCGTAGGCGTCGGTTGCAAGCGTGATTCCAAGAGTGGAGAGCATGCCCACTGCCAAAATAGCAACTCCGTAAAGTCCCGCGAACGAATACGATACATACAACGCGATAACAAGCGTTATTACCGGAATTAACGTACTCATAAGGCCTAAGGCAAAACCGGAAATAATATTGGTACCAGGCCCGGTTTGGGCAGCTTTCGCAACGCTTTGCGCTGGCTTATTTTTTTCCGAAGTGTAGTATTCTGTTACAAGCCCGATTATTATTCCCGCGATAAGACCTGTTATTATGGATCCATATATCTGCAAATAATTATTCGCGATGGTGTACTTTGTAATAAAAAACGAAGCTATGGCAATAATTACTGCCGACCCCCAGATGCCTCCATTGAGAGTGGAATAAATAGTCTTTCCCTTTCTCACTCTGATTATAATATTGCCGATGATCGTGGCGATAATTCCAATCGCCCCCAAAAGAAGCGGTAAAAGGACCGCATTATCTCCAAATTTTGGAGACGCGATAAGACCAATTGCCATTGCGACGATCATGGAATCAACATAGCTTTCAAAAAGATCCGCGCCCATGCCGGCGACATCCCCGACATTGTCTCCGACATTATCTGCGATGACCGCTGGATTTCTCGGATCGTCTTCCGGTATTCCCGCCTCAACCTTTCCAACTAGGTCTGCTCCCACGTCGGCGGCCTTTGTATAAATACCTCCTCCAACGCGAGCGAAAAGCGCGACCGCGGCACCGCCAAAACCAAATCCGTAAATAATATTGGGATCTTTAAAAATAAGATACAGCGCGGTAACTCCCAAAAGCCCAAGCCCTACAACGCATAATCCCATAACGCTTCCCGCGGAAAAGGCAACATCGAGCCCTTTTGAAATATCCTTCTTGCAAGCTTCTGCAGTGCGAACATTGGCAATGGTGGCAATTCTCATACCAGCATATCCCGCAAGAATGGGGAGGATTGCTCCAATTATAGCGCTCACGCTAATTTTCCATCCAAGCCCCGGCGCTATTCCCGTGATAATCGCGAGCACAGCCACAAAAATGGCGAGAATTTTATATTCCTTATAAAGAAATGCCATGGCGCCTTCATGAATGTAAGAAGAAATCTCTTTTGCTTTTTCATCCTCAACGTGGATTTTTTTTACCCCCCAGGCAAGATAGCCAGCGTATGCTAATCCCGCAAGGGACGCGAGTATTGCCCAATATTCGATTCGCATATGTTATAAAAAATTAATAAATTAATTTTTAAACTTTTCAATCTCCAATTATCATCTCATTTGATTCATTGGGTATTGGTAATTGGTTATTAGAAATTAATAACTACCCTTTCTTCTTTTTTTTCTTTGATTCTTTCTTTTCAGCTTTTGCCTTCTTTTCTTTCTTTGGCTTTTCCTTTGACTCGTCGGAGTCGCCACGGAGAGAGTCGAGAGGTTCCCCATCTCTTTTTGCGAGCTCAACTTTGGTTTCTTGGACGTTTTCAAAAGTTGATTCTTTTGGCACGGCAACCTCTTCTTTTGGCGCATCTATTACTGTTTTTTCCTGCTTTGAAACTTCGGCTCCGGCGTCGGCTATTTTCGCTCCCGTGTCTGTAATAATATCTATCTTCCATCCAGTAAGACGTGCGGCAAGCCTCACATTTTGTCCCGATTTGCCAATGGCCAAAGAAAGCTGATCTTCAGAAACCGAAACTTTTGCTATTTTCATCTCTTTTTCGAGCGTAATAGTGGAAACTTTTGCGGGCGAGAGGGCATTCTCAATAAATTCTTTGGAATTTTCACTATACTCAATAATATCTATTTTTTCCCCCTTAAGTTCGGATATGATCGTCTGAACCCGCGCTCCGCGCTGGCCTATGCATGATCCTATGGGATCGATATTTTCGTTGTCGGTCCACACCGCGATCTTTGTTCGAGACCCCGCTTCTCGCGCAATGCCCTTGATCTGAACCACACCCGATGCGATCTCTGGAATTTCCATTTCAAAAAATTTCTTCACAATATTTTCATGGCTGCGTGAAACTATGATTTCCGGCCCTTTGTTTGTTTTTTGTACTGAAACGACGTATACTTTCAGATGCTCGCCGGGAGCGTATATTTCTCTTTGAATCTGATGCTCCGGAGGCAAAAGCGCTGTTGCGCGACCAAGATCAACAAGAACAAGCCGCCCTTCCCTTCTTTGAACAACGCCGATGATAATAGAATCTTCGCGCGTCTTAAATTCGCTCAAAATAATCTCTCGTTCTGCCTCGCGCAGTTTTTGGATAATCACCTGCTTTGCCGTTTGTGCCGCCATTCTTCCAAAATCTCCGGGCACCTCAAGCTTCGTGGTAATAACATCCCCTATTTTGTATGATTTTTTTATCTCGCGCGCCTGCGTAAGCTGAATCTCTGTTTTTGGATTAAAGCGTTTTTTCTCTGATTCATCGGAATCACCCCGACCATTCGGCTCTGAGCTCATGGTCGAAGAGGCGGAGTCGAGGGGCTCTCTACCTCTTTTCACAGGCTCTTCTTTAAACGCCGGCTTTTCAGTAGCTTCTTGAACCATCTCTTGCAATTCTTCTTCAGGAACATCCTCAACAACCGTTTTCACGTCAAACGCATCAATCTTTCCAGTTTCAGGATCAAACTCAACAACAATATTTTGGAGCTTGTTTCCAAAATCCTTCCTATACGCCGCGGCAAGAGCGGCTTTAACGGTTTCCAAAACACTCTCGTATGGAATTCCTTTTTCGTCGCAGATTGCTTTTATCGCTTGGCTGATATTTGATGACATAATTGTATAAATTTCCAAATTTCAATTTTCAATTTCCAAAATATAAGAAATATGACCTTGAAAATTTGGTTCTTATTAATAAAATATGGCAGCCGAAAGAGCTACCATAGATATGTCAATAATACCATATTCAAAATTTTAGTCAAGGGTATAAAATATTTTAATGATTTATTTTCGTCAGCACATTCAGTGTTGGCGGTTTTTTTAATAAAAAACCGCATGTACAGAAATGAACATGCGGAAATATCGGGCTATTTTTCATCCTTAAACCAAGGTAATTGATCCCTTAATTGGGCGCTCAAAACTTCTACCTTTTCGCTACAGCCCGTGCATATCATTAGGTGACATTTAATTTCCCAAATACGATCCTCGCTAAAGCATTTCATAAAATCTTCCCTAATAATTCCTCCGGCATAATTCAAAAGATCTTGGTCACAGAAAAAATCACAGCCTTCTCCATTGCCTTTCATTATATTTATCCTCCTAAAAAATTTAAAGGGCACTTTAAATGTTTATTATGTTATCATGTAAAAAAATTATTATAAAGCTTAAATTTATTTTATATCATTATGTTTTTAAAAATAAAAGCCCAAAACTTTTTTGGTTTTGGGCGAAATTTCTACTTTCGATTCCCAATTTGCTTGGCAATCTCAATGGGCATAGTTGACCATGCTCCAGCACAGTCTAGCTTTGCCGCCTCTTCTGTGGCTGCCATAACTTGTAAATGAGGAACAATAATGCAAAAACTTTCGCAAAAATCATCACATTCATTGATTCCTTCGGCAACAACAAATGGTCTTTGACCCATACAATGTACTCGGAAAAATTCCCTAACGGCATCATGCTCTTTGTCGATTCTAACGATTTCAACAGGAAGGTCCATAATTACTACACCCATTTCTTAAAAAAAATAATATTGTAAAGAACGTATTGTTACATTACAACAAAAATTTGGTTTTGTAAAGTGAATGGCTTGACAAGCAAATCCACATTATATACACTAAAATACAGTTCTTTAAAATATATCTTTTAATTATCAAGTCACCTCAAAGAAAGGATGGCGTATGCCTAGAGTATTTTTTGAACTCATGGAAGAAGTGGAGAAACTCTGCTCATCAGCGACTCATGAAATCAAAAAGAATCCAGAATTAGCGCAGTTAAAAATATTTCACGGAAGAAAGCAGCAGGATATCATCTTCGCCTTTCGGGATCTCAAAAAATGCGCTCGCAGATACGGTGGTCAACGATTTAAAAATATACCCATACGCGAAGCCTTGAATGATGAACTCTTAAGCGATCTTTGGACGCTTGCAGATGCCGCGCTGCTCATCTCTTCGATTTATGGCCATACAGCCCAAAGACATCTTAATGACTATCACCTTGAAAGTCGCAATAAAAAAATTGTTCCGAGCTCGGTAACAAAAGCAAGCAAGTCATTTGAACAATCTCTCCGATGTATCAAAGTTGCTGAAGAATTATGGATAAAAAGATCGGAAATTTATAGACTACTCTCAAGGGGGAAAAAATAATGTACCGTACCGACAGCATAATCCTGTCGGTTTTTAATTATTAAAAAAGCCCATGAATATTTTCATGGGCCTATCTTTACATAGATACCTTCATTTTTGGTTTTTTCGGATTTTCAAACTTGGGCGTCCATTGTGTGCCAAGCTTTTGAAATGCCTCAAAAACAAAGTCAAAAAGCTTCTTTTTGACTTCCTCATATTTTTCAGGAGAAACGGCTTTAGCGGACTCTAGGGTTGCCGTATACTGGTCGGAAATGCTTCCAACATCAGGAAAGTCGGGAATAACATTTTTTTCTTCAAGAGCAAGCGGTACACTATTTAATATTTCAATAGCTTCTGCCCTTGCCTTGTAAAATGGCTGTGGATTCTTTTTGTCTCTCCAACGGCCGAAAGCAGCCATCCCTTCATGTATTCTCTTTTGGGCAATAACGGCAAAGCCATATTGGAATTCATACAAGCATAAAAACCAAAGATTGTATGCCTTAAGCGTAATTTTCCAAATCGCATCATTGATATGCTTTTGGCTCTGCTCGCCTGAAACCGGAATAAGCTCCGAAAAATCAGCAATGCACGGTGAGAGTACGGGGGTCTCGCGATCGCTATCTTGAATTTCCAAAAAAGAAAATACCATATCTATAAAACAAGCCAAAACATCGGTGCCAAAAAGCCCGCGGGAGCAGAGCTCTGAAAAAAACTTTTTCTCATCAACAAAACGATAGTAATCTTCTGCCACTTTATTGGTGCGCACACAAGTCTTACCTTGATAAACGTAGTAATCGCTCCCCATCCGAAATGCTCTTAGAGTAGTAATGACTTGTTCTTTTGCCTGCTTTGAAGAAAATCCCCACATTTCTTTTGTGGTCTCTATCATGGTTTCCTCCGTAAAAGATCAACAAATACTAAGGCTATTTCGCTGATCTTATCTCGTACTGCTGGCCAGGTACCTGGATAATCCTCTGCCAAGCCCTCAAGGTATTGCTCTGCGTCATTGGTGTCCACATAAATCGAGCCCAAGGCATTGCTGTGGTGCTGACAAAATCCCCACGCGCTCGCCTGAAATAAAATATTCTCAAGCATTGGCGACCAAGAGTTGCCGCCCATTCTATCAAAATCAAGATGCTTAAGCTCTTCAGGAAATTTTTCCATTTGCAGATCATGAAGGATATTGCAGAGGTCGCGCAAGGCAATGTAGTGGTCGCGGCCCTTGTGGAGGATATGAGTGGCCACAGCGATAATGCCGAGGATCAGGTCAGCCGTGCCAATACGAGGGGAAGTATGCTTTCTTAGGGTTGCTTCTTTAATCTTCATTGGCATAATCTCCTTTCTCAATCTCTATTGTCATGCCCAAGTTGCCTGAACCTCACGTAGAGGTTGAGTGTGAGACTACCCACAATACCCGCCGTGGCAAGCGCCAACGCGAAGAGCAAGATGGCTCGAACTGGCGGGGTTAAGGCAGACATCGGCAACGTAGCGCTGAAAGCTACAGCGACCAAACTCAAGACAACCGAGATGTAAAAGAGCCGCCGGATCAGGGAAGGCTGGAGAATAGCGTATACGATCTTTCGAACTCTACTCATGTTTTTTTTCGCTCTTTACTCTTTCCTAACATCTGACGGCAATATTCCACAGTTTCTTTTGTCCTTTCATTCATTTGAGATAAACTCTGATTAATATTCGTTATTGATTTTCTGATCTCCTGAAAACACTGAGTTATGCTCTTTATAAGCTTGTTGATTTGTTGAATTTCCTCTTCACTCAAATTTGGCTCTTGAAACTCTGAAATTTTTTCTTCTTTCATAATTTACCTCCGTGAATTGCTACGTGTTCTATGCGATACGATTTTATAGACATTATTATGAAAAAAAAGCCCTGAATGAAAAAGGCAGCACCAATGGAATGACAAATAACTATAACAAACCAATTTTTTTCCTGAAAATTTTCTAATATTTTCTGAAACCAGCATGCCATTACAATCCCCAAAGAAATAGAATCTAGCGCCGCCAAAACATAAACAGGGGCAATATTATCCATACTTTCAAAATTTAAACGAATATCATCTATACAACACAACAACCCATAAATTCCCGTGGCCGAAAAAGCAATTGCGGCAAAGATATACGCCGAAATATGATACCATTCTCTTGTATCAGGGATTGGATGTATAAATCCAAATGCTATGCCAAACATAACTACCGACAAGCCAATACCTCCGATACTACTGATTCCAGTGCACAACATGCTCATCTTTTTATAATACGATATGCTCGCCTGGCGCATACAGTCTCCTGTAAAACATAGTTGTAATGAACATAAAGAACTAATAACACACTATCACAAAAATATGATTTTGTTAAGACAGTATTACGGGGTCTTCCCACCCTGTTGGAACAAAAGGTACTATATTCTAGTAATTATTAACC
>CAYJWS010000034.1:0-13062 GCA_964373925.1 uncultured Gammaproteobacteria bacterium | reverse complement strand
GTTTTAAAGAACAACAATGAATGCTACCATATAAAAAAAATTATTGCAAATATTTTGAAATGGTAAACTTTTTTTATATCGAAAAAGGAAGTATAATATATATAAGTAAGTAGCAAGTAGTTTATAGTGAGTGGTTTTATAAAATAATATTTATTCCGTGTATGCAACAAAAAAATCTTGAAAAGCTTGCAAAACTCATTCGATATTATTCTCTTGTTTCAACAACCGAGGCGGGATCTGGGCATCCAACCTCATCGCTTTCAGCCGCGGATCTGATGGCCACTCTTATGTTTGGTGGATTTTTCCACGCCGATATAGATGATCCGAAAAATTTAAATAACGACCGTTTGATTTTTTCAAAAGGCCATGCCTCGCCGCTTTTGTACTCGCTGTATGCCGCGGCAGGAAAAATTTCTGAAAAAGAATTATTAACATTGCGAAAGCTCGAAAGCCGGCTCGAAGGCCATCCGACCATGAGGTTTCCCTTTACTGAAGCGGCAACAGGATCGCTTGGGCAAGGGCTTTCTATTGGCGTTGGCATGGCGCTTAACGCGAAGCTTGATAAGCTTTCCTATAAAACGTATGTGCTTTTAGGGGACAGCGAGATGGCGGAAGGCTCTGTGTGGGAGGCGATACAAATTGCCATGTATTACAAACTGGATAATCTCATTGGCATATTGGATGTCAATCGCTTGGGACAGAGGGGAGAAACCATGTATGGACATAAAGTTCAAGCGTATGTAAAACGGATTTCTGCTTTCGGCTGGCAGACGTATGCTATTGATGGCCATGATCTTAAGGAAATATCGAAAGCCTTTGATAGAGCTATGCGGGTAAAAGGCAGGCCGACAATGATTATTGCAAAAACTATTAAGGGCAAAGGAGTAAAGATATTTGAAAATAAAGATGGTTGGCATGGCAAAGCGCTCACCGCCGACCAGCTACAGATGGCGTTAAAAGAACTTGGTGAAATAGATAAGGATATTCATGGTGAATTATTAAAACCGAAATCGGCGGAAATTTCCAATTCTCAATTTTCAATTTCCAAACAAATTCAAAATTCAAATTCCAAAAATGTTTCAAGTTTTACGTTTCAAGTTTCAGAATCATATGCCACTCGCAAGGCCTACGGCGAGGCGCTTGTGCGAATCGCAGAAAAGTATCCTCAAATAGTTGTTTTAGACGCGGAGGTATCCAACTCCACTTTTGCTGAAATATTTCAAAAGGCATACCCAAAGAGATTTTTTGAAATGTATATTGCGGAGCAAAATATGGTCGGAGCGGCAGCGGGGCTTGCACGGCGCGGGAAAATTCCCTTTGTTTCAACATTTGCCGCTTTTTTTACGCGGGCGTATGACCAGATTCGTATGGCGCAATATTCAGATTCAAATATTAAATTTTGCGGTTCACACGCCGGAGTTTCAATCGGCGAAGACGGGCCGTCGCAGATGGGGCTTGAGGATATCGCGATGTTTAGGACACTTCTTGACGGCGTAGTTTTGTATCCTTGCGATGCTGTTTCCACGCACGCGCTTGTAGAAGAAGCCGCCAAGCATAAAGGAAATGTCTATATAAGGACTACGCGCGCGCTCACGCCCGTAATCTACGACCCCCACTTTATTTCTCCCCCTCATGAGGGGGAGAGTGAGAGGGGGTCTGGCATCACCACAGAGTTTATTGCTCACAATTTTCGCATCGGCGGAAGCTGTGTTATTCGTCAATCGCCCAATGACAGTATCACGATTGTATCGGCAGGAATCACCCTTCACGAGGCGCTCGCGGCGCATGAGGAGATGAAAAAGGAAGGAGTAAATCTTCGCGTCATAGATCTTTATAGTATAAAGCCGATAGATAGTGCCACCCTTGCAAAAGCCGCTCACGAAACACAAGCGATCATTACTGTAGAAGATCACTTTGCCGAAGGGGGGATCGGCGAGGCCGTGAGAAGCGCTCTTGACTACTTCCCCTCACCCTCCGCCTTCGCTAAAGCTTTGGTGGACAGGCACCCCTCTCCCGATTCGGCCCGAGCTCACGGCCGAGTGGCCCAGAGGGGCGAGGGAGAATCTAAAAAAGTCCTCCTCTCCCCAACGGGGAGAGGGCAGGGTGAGGGGGGAGATGTGCGTGCAAGAGTCTATTCCCTTGCCGTCCGTAAAATGCCCCAGAGCGGAAAGCCCCAAGAATTGCTTAACTACGAAGAAATTTCAAAAGATGCTATAATTAATAAGGTGAAGGAGATTTTGAAGTTGAATTTATCTATACAGTAATGTGTAATCGGTAATCCGTAATGAGTAATAAAAAGTAATCAATCCGTGTCATTCCGGACTTGATCCGGAATCTAGATACCATTTGCTTTGTAAGTCAAGTATGGATTGTAAAATAAATTCAGAATGATATAAAAATTTATTCGCTCGAAAAATTTTAAACTAAATTCATCTCACATGGAAGAAAGTAATATTCCTGTAATTAATAAGAGTCAAAACAATCCGACATCGAGAAAAGCTGTTGATTTTTGTATTGGTTTTTTTGGTATTATCTTTTTTATATTTATTGTGGGAAGAATATTGTTGTATCTTCCTATATATACTCCTTTTATTCCTTTGGTTTTAGCGCCTATTATTGTTTTGATTTTTTTAATACATTTTTTCAAACGTCGTCGGTGGATTTTTTGGGGCATGATCACCTCCCTTATAATTGGGGGTGGTATATTTGCATATTTTCTTTCTCAAATTAGATTTGGTTAGTAAAAATTTATTTTAAGATATTAAAAATTATAAATTCATTTAAAATTCAGAATTAAAAATTTATAATTCCGACATATGCGCCCAGAAAATCTTAATACGAAAATAGTCCTCTATAGCGGACAGGCGAGCGACACAAAAGATGCGCTTAACTTGCTTGGATTTTTAGACGGGCAGACGACGAACATAAAACTCATTTCAAAAAACCGCGAGATACAGGAGCGACTTAACTTCATGAAAAAATTTACAAAAGAAGAAATTTTTTCATCGTATAAAAAGTACACTGCGGAGATTGTGGCGATACTTCCCGACAAACCAGTTTCTCTTGATATTTACTCCGATCAGAATACGCAAGCGCAAGAGATGATCTCACAAGCGAAAGATATGCGCCAATGGTTTAAGAATGCGGTAATAAAATTTCCCATTACCCGCGAGGGCCTGACAGCCGCGCAAGAGGCGGTCAAGCTGGGGATGGACATTACTTTGAATCATTGTTTCAGCCAAGAACAGGCGGCGGCGGTGTACGCGGCAACGCTTGGGGCAAAAAAAGGGCAGGTGCTTATATCTCCAAGAATAGAGAGGTTGGATTACAGCGGGGCAAATGGCATGGATCTTGTGAAAAATATTATAGAGATGTATAAAAATGGCGACGGGCATGTTGGCGTATTGAGTACGGATATCGGAACCATAGATCATTTTCTCTATAGCATTTCTTTGGGAGCGGACTGTATTTCTTCTCCGTTAAGAATACTTAAGGTTTGGGCACAGAAAGGAATGCCAATATCCCAGAATTATAATTATATTTCGGAAGATTTGCGCCCGATCGCGTATCGGCAAATAGATTTGAACCAGGCGTGGGATGCGTATGACATTGCGCATGAACTCACGCACATAAGCGCGCAGGAGTCGTTTTCTGTATGGAGAACGCTTTTATAGGAGAATGTAATATATAAATGTTTAAATAAAATATATGCCAAATGTGTGCCAAAAAGTTTATAAAAAACATACTATCAAATTTGACGATCGTCTAAAATGATAGTATGAGATAGTTGATGTAATTTTAAATCAAAATTATTAATTAAATTAAACATTACATACTAGTTATTATTCATATTTAAATCAATGAAACCACAAAATTTGAAGACAAAAATGTTTTTGGACGGAGGGGATGTGAATGAGACAAAAGAGATTTTGCATATTCTTGGATTTCTTGACGGTCAGACGACCAACCCGACCTTGATTTCAAAAAATCCGGAAGCGCAAAAAATGATTGGCGAGGGAAAAAAGTTTACAAAAAAAGAAATTTATGAATTTTATAAAAAAGTAGTAAAGCAGATTTCCAGCTATATTCCCCAAGGCTCTATTTCTATTGAGGTGTATAGCGATAAAAGATCCAAGGCATTTACAATGATTGGCGAGGGAAAAGAGATGTTTTACTGGATTTCCAACGCGCATATTAAGTTTCCAATAACCCATGAAGGGCTTTTGGCGGCCGAGATGGCGATAAAGCTTGAAATGCGCGTGAATATGACGCTGTGCTTCACACAGGAGCAGGCCGCGGCGGTATATGCGGCAACGCGGGGCGCGAAAAAAGGGCAGGTATTTATCTCACCTTTTGTCGGGCGATTAGATGACAGAGGAGAGAATGGAATGGATTTGACAAAAAATATTATTGAGATGTATAAGCAGGGAGACGGGCATGTGGAGGTTTTAACGGCAAGTGTTCGCGCCATTGAACACTTATTGTACGCGCTATCGCTTGGCTCGGATATTATCACAACCCCCTTAAAATTTTTAAAGGAGTGGAAAGAGGGCGGAATGCAGATTCCACAAAATTATTTGTATGACGCAAAGAACTTGAAGCCGATTCCATACCAAGAAATTGATTTGAATAAATCGTGGAAAGAATACAATATCCAGCACGAGCTCACGGATATTGGAATTGAGAAATTCAGCGCGGATTGGAATAGTTTGATTCAGTAATAAGCAGTAAGCTATAAGCTGTAAGAAAAAATTTAAATTATTTACGGCTTATAGCTTATATCTTAAAGCTTTATTTATGAACATTATCGATATTACCCATCCACTTCACACAAAAATCCCCGTGTATCCGGGTAATCCGAAGTTGCAGATAAAGGCTGTAAAAGGAAAAACTTCGCAGCACTCGGAGATTTTGATTGGATCGCATACCGGGACGCACGTTGATGCCCCTCGGCATGTGTTTCGTTTTGGCTCGGGCGTTGATGCAATGGATTTGGAAAAAATGGTTGGAACGTGCAGGGTTTTAGACTTGGGGTATGTGAAGGAATGCATAAAAATAGAGGACTTAATAAAATATAGAATTCAAAAAGGCGAGAGAATTATAGTAAAAACAAAAAATTCCAAGCGCGGATTTGATAGGTTTTTTAGCGACTATGTGTATTTGGACGGGGCGGCGGCGGTGTATTTGGGAAAAATTGGCATATTGCTTTTTGGCATTGATTATCTGTCAGTAAAAAAACGCGGAAGCGCGGATAATCGTCCGCATACGGAATTACTCAAAAGAAGAATTGTGATTTTTGAAGGATTGAAGCTTGATAAAGTAAAGGCAGGAAAATATTTTTTTGTAGGCTTACCCCTAAAATTTGAAAAACTCGACGGCTCGCCCGCGCGCGCGGTGCTCGTTCCGTTGAGCGTGAGCTATAAGATTAAGTTATAGTATTTCCCCTCACCCCAGCCCTCTCCCGATTCGGCCCGAGCTCACGGCCGAGTGGCCCAGAGGGGCGAGGGAGACTAGTTATCTATTTTTTTCACCAAAGAATAAGAGTGACAGATGATAATATATTTTTTTACCCAAAAAAAGGTGTGGCGATAAACATTAACACACATTAATCCTCTCCCATGGGGGAGAGGATTAATGTGAGGGGGAGGTTATAGCTATGAAGCGTCCAAATATTGAACTGGCTCGTACACTAAGAAAGATCGGCACTCTTCATGAAAGGAAGCTTTGGAATTTATTAAAAAATCGAAACTTGTCAGGACATAAATTTCGTCGACAGCATCAAATTGACAAATACATAGTAGATTTCTGTTGCATAGAAAAGAAACTCATCATCGAGCTTGATGGCGGACAACATAATGAAAATGGTATAATAGAAAGAGATATAGCAAGAGATGAATTTTTGAAAAATGAAGGATTTAAGATTTTAAGGGTTTGGAACAATGAGATGGATGATAATATTGAAGGAGTGTACGAAAAAATTTTGGAGTGCTTAGAATGACCCCCCCCTCTCCTGTCCTTCGGACATCCTCTCCCGATTCGGCCCGAGCTCACGGCCGAGTGGCCCAGAGTGGCGAGGGAAAAACTTTTGTTTTCTAACAAGCTAATAAGCTAACTTCCTAAATATATGATGTCCGACGCCATAAAAAGTTTTCACAAACAATTTGATTTTGAGCCGAAGGTTGAGAATTCTCCCAAAAAACGCAGGAAATATAAAACATTTGTTGTGTGCGGCATGGGAGGATCGCATCTTGCCGGAGATCTGCTTCAGGTCGCGTATCCAGAAATTGATATTGTTATTCACCGAAATTACGGCCTGCCAAGCCTGACACAAGAGCGATGGAAGAAGGCGCTCGTTATAGCAAGCTCCTATTCGGGGAATACCGAAGAGACAATAAGCGCGTACTTGGAAGCAATGGAAAAGAAATTGTCGGTAGTTTCTTTGGCAGTAGGCGGAAAGCTCATTGAGCTTGCCAGAAAAAACGAGACGCCATATATTCAGATGCCCAATACCGGCATTCAGCCTCGATCTGCGCTTGGATATAGTATGAAGGCGATGATGAAGGCGATGAAGCTTGAGGACGCCCTCAAAGAAGTTTCGTATCTCTTAAAAATTTTGAATGCGGAGGTGCTGGAGCCGCGCGGACGCGAGCTTGCGCAAACGCTTAAAGACCACATTCCAGTAATTTATGCCTCGCAAAAAAATAGATCCATCGCGTATAACTGGAAAATAAAATTCAATGAAACCGGCAAGATCCCTGCGTTTTATAATAGTTTGCCCGAGCTCAATCACAACGAGATGACGGGATTTGACGCGAAAGACGCGTCGCGCCATCTTTCAAAAATTTTTCATTTTATAATGCTTCGCGATACGCATGACCATCCAAGAGTTCAAAAAAGAATGGAAGTATTACAGAAACTCTATGCGGACCGGAAGCTTCCGGTAACAGTGCTGGATTTTGAAGGCAATTCAGCGTTTCAAAGAATATTTTCATCCCTTGTTTTGGCTGATTGGACAGCGCTCTATACCGCAGAAGCGTATGGGCTTGAATCCGAGCAAGTGCCTATGGTTGAGGAGTTTAAACGACTTGTAATATAAATCCGACCCATTCGACATGCTCAGGGTCGTCCTGAGTAAAGTCGAAGGACGAAATTCGAAATCTCATAACCCCACCCTTCCTCCCCTTACCTGTAAGGGGAGATGTAGGAGGGGTTACAGTTTTGTGCTTTGGATTTGATTTCCCCCTGTGGATGGATAGATATGGTGTTTTTAAGGGTTTTTGATATAATATATATATAAGAAAATAATAAATAATAATTAACAAAAAAATATGGCAAAAATGACAAAGTCACAAGTGCTCAGCTCGCTTGCTGAAAGCACTGGGTTAAGCAAAAAAGACGTGACCACGTTGATGGAAAAATTAACAGAGCTTGCGTATAAGGAAGTGAAAGGGAGCGGAGAATTCGTAGTTCCGGGGATTGGAAAGCTCGTTAAGGTCCACAGAAAAGAGAGAATGGGTAGAAATCCTGCGACCGGAGAATCTATAAAAATTCTAGCAAAAACCGTAGTGAAATTCAGAGTAGCTAAAGCGGCAAAAGAAGCGGTATTGTAATCTTAAAAATTGATTATCGTAAGGTAAAACTCATCCTTTGCGTTAGCCAAGGATGAGTTTTTTGACTAAAATTTGATTTCATCTTACAATAAGATAAGTTCTTTCTTACGCCTTAGTTATTGTAATTTTGGAGGTAACCATAGATATAAACCCATATTTTGTTACTCCATACGCAAAAAAGGATCTTGAATCTTAGGATCCTTTTTATTGTTAGACTTATTGACAAGTTTTTGGACGCATTCTAAGATATATGAAGGATGTTCTTTCAAAATTATTCTCTTGCATTATGGTGGAGAGGGGGTGATTGAAAGTTTTTTTGTGTCGAGTGGTTTTTGATTTCGGTGGCGTTTTTGTACGAAGGGTTAGGGTTTCCACATGGAAAAGCAAGAAGTGATCGCGTTGGTAGAGCGTCAAGTCAGCGAGCAAGTGGCTTTGCTTGAAAAGGGAGAGTACGTGACGTGCTACCAGTTGGGGGTGAGACGAAAGTTTAAGTCTCGCCGCCGAGGTTGCGGTGAAAAGACGGTCATAGGTTTTATGACTCCGAAAGAGCTGAAAGCTCACACCCACAAGGCCGGTTTTTTTAACGGCCATCTTGCTTTGCGCCCCACGGTGCTACAACTCGATCATGATCTTTGCAGATTGCCAAGATATATTATTCCAGTTAAACACATCGTTGATGTGAAAGTTGAAATACTGAAGGCGTAATAATAGTTCATAAAATAAAACAACGAAGAGAATAATTCTCAAATTTCCGCCCACTAACGCCTAAAGCGTAGCCGATGGCGGACAAGTCGCGGGTAGCCTAGTGTTACCCGCTTTTTTAATGTCTTTCACGCTGAGCTAGCCCCACCAGGGCGGGGCGAAGCGAAGCGTAGAAAGCATTAACCCCGCATTTCCGCCCATGGCGGATAATTGCGGGGTAATAGCCAGGCATTATGAAATTGTAGGAGATTTTTACCTTATTATCTCTATATATCTCTCCGCTATAGAGCCGAAAGTGCGGACTATGACTGATATTCTATACCCACATTATTTAAAAATATGGTATAATTTTTTTAGATATTAGATATTAGATATTAGATATTAGATATTAGATATTAGATATTAGATATTTTTATGGCTTTGCATCAACATATTAAGCGCATCGCACGTTTTAAGGGAGACAGGCTAAGGTTTCACCGGACGCTTTATTTCCCGCGGCATTTTCTTTGGGGCGCTGCGACCTCCGCGTATCAGGTTGAGGGAAAAAATACGAATAGTGACTGGTCAGAATGGGAAAAAAATTTTTCCACAAGATCTCATTCCGGCAATGCCTGCAATCACTATGAATTGTATGAAAAAGATTTTGATTACGCAAAAGATCTCCATCAAAACGCCCATCGTTTTTCTATTGAATGGTCTCGAGTAGAGCCCAAAGAAGGCGAGTGGGATAAAAATGCTGTTGAGCATTATCGAAATGTCATCTTGGCTTTGCACAAGAGGCGCATACAACCAGTCATAACTCTTCATCATTTTACAAATCCAGGATGGTTTCAAAAAAAAGGCGGATGGACGAGGCGCAGGTCGGTTTTTTATTTTTTGCGTTTTGTAAGGTTTGTGATTGGAGAGCTGGGCGATATCGCGCATTTTTGGATAACCGTGAATGAGCCTATGGTGTACTGTACTATGTCGTATCTTTCGGGAGTGTGGCCTCCGGGAAAGAAAAGTTATTTTTTATCGTATCGCGCCTACCATAATCTCGCACGTGCGCACAGGGGAGCATATAGGATTATTCATAGCTTGTATAAAAAGAAAGACTGGCATCCGCCAAAGGTAGGCGCCGCAATAAACTCCGTTTCGCTTCACACATATCAAAAACATTCTTTTTTATCATGGCTTTTTATGCGCGTGTCTGATTGGATTTGGAACCATTCATTTTATTTTCTTACAGGAGAGACCCATGATTTTATCGGCATTAATTATTATTTCCACTATCGGCTCAAGGAGCCGCATTTTAGGACGATTAAGTTTTTTTTGGAAGCGCGCAACGAAAAGCGCGAGATGTCGTCGGTTGGCTGGGAGGTCTACCCGCAGGGTATTTTTGACGTGCTCTTGGATTTTCGCCGGTATAAGATACCCATATACATTACAGAAAATGGCATTGCTACAACCAACGAGTCAAAACGTTCGCGCTATATTGTTTCATATCTCAAAGAGGTGTATCACGCGATACAGGCAGGCGTGGACGTTCGCGGATATTTTTACTGGTCGCTTATGGATAACTTTGAATGGGAAAAGGGATTTGCGCCCCGTTTTGGGCTTTTGGATGTAAACTATAAAACGTATCAGAGAACCTATCGACAGGCGGCGCTGGTATATTCAGAAATTTGTAAGACCAATAGCATTCCCCACCATCTTTTGGCGTACATAGGACATTCGGTAGAGCGGGAAAGGAGAAAACGGTTATGAGCAAACATGGAAATATGCTATATTTATTATAAATGTTATTATGTGCAATAAGGCATATGAAAGAACGAGAACAAATATTTGATAATTCAGAAGAATTAGAAAAAATTGAACTTGAGCTCATTAAGAAAGGATGTTTAATCAAAAAGATTCCAGAGGATGAGTTTGTACAATGTTCAAGAGATGACTGCTTTGAACAGGCAGGTTGTTTTATTGAAGGGCAATTTTTTTGCCCACATCATAGGGGAGAAGGTTTAAGGTTTATAAAGGAAATATATGAAGATGCAGAACGCGGAATACAAGAACAAAAAGAAATTGAAGAGAAAAGGTTAAGAGATTCGAAAGAAAAGGGAGAAAAATAATAAAAATATAAAATGGAAAACAAAAACTCAATTTTTACATGGAAAATAGGCGGAGAGGCGGGGCAAGGCCAGCAGTCTGCGGGAGCGATATTTTCAAAGATTGTCGCGCGGCGCGGATATTATACTTTTGGCTATTCCGAGTTTCCCTCCATTATTCGCGGGGGGCACGTAACGTATGCCGTGAGCTTGGCGTCACGCCCCATCTCGGCAATTTATAAGACCGTGAATCTTTTGCTCGCGCTCAACGACGATACTGTGAAAATGCACATCAATGAATTGAGCGATGACGGAGTCCTTATTTTTGACAGTTCAAGCATCTTGGAAGAAGACGTGCGAAAAGCGTCCGGATCCTCAAGACATATTTTGTACGGCTTGCCTATTGAGGAACTTATAGAAAAAAATAATCTTAAAAAAATCGTTGCTAATATAATTTTTGTAGGAGCGTCTTTGGGGCTTTTGGAGTTTGATATTCAGGCGGCCGATGACGTTATTGACCAAATTTTTAAAAGAAAAGGCGAGGAAGTGCAGGCGATGAACAGGCGGGCAATAGAGGTAGGATATCGTTTTGCTCAAGACCATTTTCATCCAGAAAAGTACGTATATGATTTAAAGAGCCACAAGACCGGAGATCCTAAAATAATAATTTCATGCAATCAGGCGCTCGCGCTTGGGGCCATTGCTTCTGGATGCCGGCTGTATGTTGCGTATCCCATGTCTCCTTCGTCTTCTATACTTCACGCGATGGCCGGCTGGGCGAAAAAGACTGGCATGCTCGTGTATCAGCCCGAAGATGAGATCGCGGGCGTTCACGTGATGCTTGGAGCCATGTATTCCGGCGCTCGCGCAATGGTAGGAACATCGGGCGGAGGGTTTGCGCTTATGGCGGAAGCGGTCGCGCTCTCCGCAATGACGGAGACGCCGGCAGTGATTGCGGTATGTTCGCGTCCGGGACCCGCAACCGGGCTCCCAACGTGGACGGAGCAAGGGGATTTGAAATTTATAGTAAACTGCAGCCATGGAGATTTCCCCCGCGTAGTTTTGGCGCCTGCAAATCCGCAGGAGGCTTTTACGTTTTCAAGCCTTGCGTTTAATCTCGCGGAAAAATATCAGATTCCGGTTTTTCTCCTTTTAGATAAATATACATCCGAGGGCGGTTTTACCATGGATTCCATGGATACGGAAGTGAAAATTGAACGCGGGAAAATTGTAACGGAAAAAGAGCTTGCGGACATGAATGAGAAGTATCTACGATTTAAAATTGTCAAAGACGGAGTTTCGCCGCGCACTCTGCCCGGGACTGCCGGAGGAATACATTTGGCAAACTCCGATGAGCATGATGAATACGGCTATGCCATTGAAGGCTGGCACGAGCCTATGCGCGTGGAGCAGGTAGATAAACGCGCCAGAAAAATCCTTGGCGCTATAAAAGAATTGCCAGAGCCGCAAGTATATGGTCCTAAAAAAGCAAAGCTGACGCTGTTGGGCTGGGGTTCAACGCGAAATCCTGTGCTTGAAGCCCTGCCGCACCTCAAGGACGTGAATTACGTCCATATTCCGGCAGTTTGGCCTATTGTTCCGCATACTATTGAAAAGGCGCTGAAAGGCGTGAAAAAGCTTGTAAATATTGAAAATAATTATTCAGGGCAGTTTGGGCATTTACTGCGCGCTGAAACAGGCATTACGCCCGACAAGCAACTATTAAAATACGACGGCCGCCAGTTCTGGCCGGAGGAGATTGTGGAGAAGGTGAGAAAATTCTTGTAACTTGAAACATAAAACTTAAAACTTATTCCCTCTCCCTTGGTGGGAGAGGGTAGGGTGAGGGGGGGGTCATTGCGATCCGCCGGCTGGCGGAGAAGCAATGACCCAGACCTCCTCATGATCCTGCCTTGACCCCCTCTCAATCTCCCTCTCATAAGGGGGAGAGGAAGTGTTGGTCGTCCCTTTCACGAGAAAATAAAGAAATAGTGAAATAAAATTAAATAAATATTTCCCCTTCTCATGAGGAGGGGTTGGGGAGGTCACGGTGAATATAAGAGGACCAAAATCAGGATTTCGTAGAACAATTCCCCTACGAAGACAGCTACGTAGAAATACTACAGTAGCAGAAAAAATATTTTGGACAAAGGTGGCACGAAGACAATTTTACAATTTAAAATTTAGAAAACAGCACGGCATTGGTAATTATATAGTAGATTTTTATTGCCCAGAGAAAAAGCTTATAATTGAGATTGATGGAGATACTCACGCAGATGAAGAAGTTATTGAGGAAGATGAAATAAGGAGTAAATATTTGATCTCATTGGGATATAAAATAGTAAGATATACAAATAGTGATATAATTACCTTGAATTACTAAACTCATCTCAAATTGTCATCCCCGACCCTGATCGGGGATCCAGAAGGCTAGGGAATACTGGATTCCCCCGAGCCCTGCCGAGGGGGAATGATAGAAAAGGCGGGTTTCGTAATTCAAGGTAATGAATAATATTGAGGGAGTATTTGAAGATTTAAAGGAAAAGTTAAGATTGCTATGACCCCCTCTATATCTCCCCCTCATAAGGGGGAGAGAAAGTAACTATGACAGAAATAAAGAATGGAAGGATTTAAGTGATGGGTGGTACAACGGCAACATTGTCATCTCG
>CAYJWS010000033.1:0-13169 GCA_964373925.1 uncultured Gammaproteobacteria bacterium | reverse complement strand
CCTTGACAAGGTCTTGACACTTGCTGTAGTATATAATACTATGTGTCTACTAGCACTCCTAGAGTTAGAGTGCTAAACTACAGCATAATTAATAATTAACATTCATACACTATGAAGTTACAGCCATTGGGCAATCGGGTGGTCGTAGAACCGATGACATCCGAAGAAAGCACAAAATCGGGAATTATTATTCCTGATACCATTGATAAAGAAAAAAAGGCGGAGGGAAAAATTATCGCTATTGGCGACGGAGAAAAAATATTGAAACTCAATCTTGCAATTGGCGATCGCGTTCTTTTTGGAAAATATTCCGGAGAAGACGTGAAGGTCGAAGAAATTGAATATAAAATTTTAAGCCATGAAGATGTTCTGGCAAAAATGTTATAAATTTTAATTATTAATATTTTAAAGTTTAAAATTCTATGGCAAAGCAGATATTATTTAATGAAAATGCCCGCGCAGCGCTCAAGCGCGGAATAGACAAGCTCGCAGACGCCGTGAGGGTAAGCTTGGGCCCCAAAGGCAGAAACGTCGTTTTGGACCGGGGATACGGAAGCCCGACTATTACAAACGACGGCGTGACGATTGCGAAAGATATAGAACTTGAAGACAAGTTTGAAAACATTGGAGCCTCGCTCATTAAGGAAGTTGCCGAAAAAACAAATGATGTCGCCGGCGATGGAACTACCACGGCAACGGTGCTCGCGCAGGCGCTTGTTGAAGAAGGCTTAAAAAACGTCGCGGCAGGAGCAGACCCCATCAACCTTAAAAAGGGAATGGAAGTCGGAGTAAAAGTAGCCGTGGAAGGCCTTAAGAAAATCACCAAAGCAATCAAAAGCAAAAAAGAAATAGCGCAGGTCGCGACCATTGCTTCGCTTGATGACAAGGTGGGGAATCTTATTGCCGAGATTATGGAAGAGGTAGGTAAAGACGGCGTTATTACCGTTGAAGAGTCGCAGACACTCGGGCTTGAAAAAGAAGTTGTCAAAGGAATGCGTTTTGATAAGGGATATGTTTCTGCTTATATGATTACTAATCCAGAGCGGATGCAGGCGGAATTCAACGATCCGTACATTCTTATTACTGATAAAAAAATTTCATCGGTATCAGACATTCTTCCATTGCTGGAAAAAGTTGTTCAGTCCGGAAGAAAAGATATCGTGATTATTGCAGATGAAATCGAGGGAGAGGCCTTGGCGACGTTTGTTGTCAATAAAATTCGAGGCACGTTCAATGTCTTGGGCGTGAAGGCTCCGGGATTTGGCGATCGCAGGAAAGAAATGTTGCAAGATATAGCTGTCCTCACCGGAGGTCAGGTTATCTCCGAGGAGATGGGATTGAAGCTTGATCATACCGAGCTTGAACACTTGGGACAAGCTCATAAAGTTATCTCAACTAAAGAGCACACAACCATTGTCGAGGGTAAAGGCGATGAAAAGAAAATCACAGACAGGGTAGCGCAGATCAAGCAAGAAATGGATATTACCACATCCGAATTTGACAAAGAGAAACTTCAAGAGAGGCTTGCCAAGCTCTCAGGCGGAGTCGGCGTCATTAAAGTGGGCGCGGCAACCGAAACCGAGATGAAAGAAAAGAAGTTTAAAATAGAAGACGCACTCAATGCCACGCGCGCGGCAGTGGAAGAGGGCATTGTTCCTGGCGGCGGCGCGGCACTCGTAAAGGTTGCGAATGCCTTTAATGAGCTTTTGAAAGAGCACGCAATCAGGCTCTCTGACGAGGAAAAAGTAGGCGTGAGAATAGTACAGCAAGCGCTTGTTGCGCCGCTGCGCCAGATTGCGGCGAACGCCGGCCTGAAAGATATTTCTCTTATCGTGAATGAAATTAAGGATATCAACGATCCAAATTCCGGATATGATTTTAGTTTGATGAAAAAGTGCGATATGATTGAGTCCGGAATTATTGACCCTCTCAAGGTTACGCGAACCGCGCTTGAAAACGCGTCATCTATCGCTTCGCTTATCATGACGACCGAAGCGGCAGTAACTGACATTCCAAAAAAAGATGATGACCACGGGCACGGCGGCATGGGCGGTGGAATGGGCATGATGTAGAGTGAAAGATATAAGATATTAGATACTAGATATTAGAGAATATACAGAAAAATCTCTCCCGAAAGTTTTCGGGAGAGATTTTTATTGCAGTTGAAATTTATTACAATTATGGTATAAATATAATAACCTAATAATTATTTCAAATACATATGGAAGAAGTAAAGAAGGAAAGCATATCGGACAACGACAAAGTGTGGGCCGCCTTGGGATATGTGTGGGTTATGAGTATTGTAGTGCTTATACTGCGCAAAGAAAAATTCATACACAACCACGCCAAACAGGGGCTCTTGATATTTGTTGGCGAATGCGTCATATTTGTTCCTATTATAGGAATGCTTATTGGCTGGCTTATAGGGCTTGTGGCTTTTATTTGCGCGTTTATTGGATTTTTTAAAGCGATTCAAGGCGAGGAGTGGAAGGTGCCGTTTATAGGCGAGTGGTGGGATAAGACGATACGAGTATGAAGAAAACAAAAATTGTCGCGACTATTGGCCCTTCATCGGAAAAAGAAGACATATTAGCAGAGCTTATAAAAAACGGGGTGAATGTCGCACGCCTTAACTTTTCGCACAATACTCACGAATATCACGCAAAGCTTATTGAGCGTATTCGAAAAGTTGAAAAAAAAATGAAAAGGCCTGTTGCAATACTCGAGGATCTTCAGGGACCGAGAATTCGCATTGGCAAGCTTAAAGAAGGAATTGAGGTCAAAAAAGACGCTCACATTATTTTTTTTCCAGAAAGCGAGAAGAGGGTAAGCACTTCCACGGGGGAGTACGTTCCCATACAGCATAATAATCTTTCAGAGGATTTGAAAATCGGCCATCGTGTTCTTATTGAAGACGGCACCATTCAGTTTCGAGTTTTAGGATTGAAAAAAAATATGGCAGTGTGCGTTGCGGAATCCTCGGGTATTATCCGTTCTCATAAGGGAGTGAATTTTCCAGATTCAAGTCTTACAACATCCGTTCTTACAAGAAAAGATATTCGTGATATTGAATTCGGAGTGCATACAGGAGTAGATTTTATTGCGCTTTCTTTTGTGCGCGGACCGCGCGAAATTTTTCGCCTTCGAAAATATATTTATACATTTCAGAAAAAAAATGGAGTAAAGCAAAAATTTTTAGGAAAGCCTGAAAGTAAAGGCAAGTGGTCGGGCGTGCACACAAGAATTATCGCGAAGATTGAAAGAAAAGAAGCAGTTGAAAATTTTGACGCTATTCTAGAAGCGTCGGATGGCATCATGATCGCGCGAGGCGATCTGGGAATTGAGTTCCCTTTGGAGCGGGTGCCTCTGATTCAAAAAGAAATTATTCAGAAATGCAACCGCCATGGAAAGCCCGTGATTGTCGCAACCCACATGCTTGATTCCATGATTAAAAATTCCATACCAACTCGCGCGGAAATCTCTGACGTCGCAAACGCGATACTTGATGGCGCGGACGCCATTATGCTTTCGGGCGAAACCGCGAGTGGAAAGTATCCCGTCAAGTCAGTCCATGTCATGGCAAAAGTCGCGCACGAGGTAGAGTCCGCGCACTTTGACGGATTTCGAAACCATGAGCTGTATTCAGAAGAGATTCATTCCGTTACCGAGGCGGTTTCGCGCTCGGTGCAAAATATCGCGAAAGACGCGCGCGCCGCGCTCATTATATGCGCGACAACCTCGGGGTTTACCGCGCGAAATATAGCAAAGCATAAGCCCTCCATTCCTATCATACCCATTACGCCTTTTGATAAAACACGAAGACAGCTCTGCCTTACCTGGGGCGTAAAATCATATCCCTCGCCTCTTATTTCGTCTATCTCAAAACTTATACGCGAGTCCACAAAAATTATTTTAAAACATCATCTCGCGAAAAAAGGCGACAAAGTGGTTCTGTGCGCGGGACACCCTTTTGGTTATATGGGCGAGACTAATCTTATTCGTGTTTATACTATTGAGTAAATAAAACATCCTTTCCGCTGATTACTCCCGATAGTTATCGGGAGATGAAAGAGAAAGGGAATCCCCCGTAGTCCTCCGAAAGCTATCGGGGGACGTTTAGCCTTCGTAGCCGAAGCTACTTCGGCGGAGTAGGCAAGGGGGAAGTTAGCTACGGGGAATGAAAATTAATATTTAGATACTCTGCCCCGATTGATATCGGAGCAGAGTATAAATGAGTTTCATGTTCGGGGGAGTTTTGTGTTATAATAAGTTTATAACAACTAATATTTTTAGTTATGAAAAAACAACCTTTTATTTTGTGGTTTAATAGGCTTGGCATTAAGGATATACCAAAAGTCGGCGGGAAGAACGCGTCTTTGGGCGAGATGTACCGTCTTCTCACTCCAAAAGGCGTGAATGTGCCAAACGGTTTTGCGGTTACCGCGTACGCCTATTTTTATTTTATTCAAACAACCGGAGTGAAAAAGCAGATCCGCCAGATTCTTTCGGATCTCAATACAAAAGATTTGAAAAATCTCCAAGAGCGCGGAAAAAAAGTGAGGCAGGCAATACTTGGGGCCGAGCTTCCGGCAGATCTTGTCGCGGAAATTTCTACGGCGTATGAGCGCCTTCAGAAAGAATATGGAAAAAATGTTGATGTGGCGGTGCGCTCTTCCGCGACCGCGGAGGATCTCCCCGATGCTTCTTTTGCGGGACAGCAGGATACCTATCTGAATATTCGCGGAAAAAGTGATTTAATGATTGCGTGCAAAAAATGTTTTGCTTCGCTTTTTACCAACCGCGCCATTTCATATCGCGAGGATAAAAATTTCGATCATTTTAAAATTGGACTTTCTATTGGCGTGCAAAAAATGGTGCGATCCGACAAGGCATGCTCGGGCGTGATGTTTTCCATTGACACGGAAACAGGATTTAAAAACGCAGTGCTTATTAATGGCGCATGGGGGCTTGGAGAAAATATCGTGCAGGGTGCGGTTAACCCCGATGAATTTTATGTTTTTAAGCCTACGCTGAAAGAAGGCTATCGCCCGATTATCAGCAATCGTATGGGAACAAAAAGGATAAAAATGGTGTATGGCGGCACGGGCAAAAAGCCGACCATAAATATTCCCACGAGCGATCGCGAGAGAAATTCATATGTTTTGTCGGATAATGAAATACTTAAGCTCGCGAAATGGGCATGCGTTATTGAAGACCATTATAAAAAGCCAATGGATATGGAATGGGCAAAAGACGGAGTGCAAAATAAGCTCTATATCGTGCAGGCGCGCCCCGAAACTGTTCAGTCGCGCCGCGACTATTCCGTTTTAGAAGACTACATCTTACAGGGCAAGGCGAAAAAAATCCTCACGGGCGCTCCTGTTGGCGCGCGAATAGCCTCCGGCAAGAGCCGAGTGATTATGGATGCCAAGCATATCAATCAGTTCCAAAAAGGCGAGATTTTAATAACCGACATGACCGATCCCGACTGGGAGCCCATTATGAAAATCGCCTCCGGTATTATCACCAACAGAGGGGGGAGAACTTGTCATGCGGCAATCATCTCGCGAGAGCTTGGAATCCCGTGCATTGTTGGAACAAATATCGCGACATCAAAAATTACAACAGGACAGGTTATCACGCTTTCGTGCGCCGAGGGAGAGAGAGGATTTGTCTATGATGGAAAAGTTAAATTTACCATCAAAAAAACAAATCTCCATAATTTTAAAAAACCAAAAACAAAAATAATGCTTAATATCGGAAGCCCCGATATCGCTTTTAAGACCTCTTTCATACCAAACGACGGCGTGGGACTCGCGCGGGAAGAATTTATCATCAACGACCATATCCAAATCCATCCCATGGCGCTTATACATTATAATGAAATTAAAAATAAGAAAGTGAAGCGCCATATTGACCTGCTTACCCGAGGCTATAAGAATAAAGTTGATTTTTACGTTGATGAGCTAGCCGAGGGAATAGCCATGATCGGCGCCGCGTTTTACCCCAAGGATGTCATTGTACGGTTTTCCGACTTTAAAACCAACGAATACGCCAACCTCATCGGCGGAAAAGAATTTGAGCCGGAAGAAGACAACCCCATGATCGGCTGGCGCGGAGCATCGCGCTATTATGATGAAAAGTTCAAGCCGGCATTTGAGCTTGAATGCAGGGCTATGAAAAAAGTTCGTGAAGTTATGGGGCTTACAAACGTAAAAGTGATGATTCCGTTTTGCCGGACCATACAAGAGGGAAAAAATGTTATAGAAATCATGGAAAAAAATGGCTTGAAGCGCGGAAAAGACGGACTTGAGGTATATGTGATGTGCGAGATTCCCTCAAACGTGCTTTTAGTTGATGAATTTTCAAAGATTTTTGACGGGTTCTCCATAGGGTCCAACGATCTTACCCAGCTTACCTTGGGCGTGGACCGAGACTCCGAGGTGGTGTCTCATGTCTATGACGAGAGAAATAAAGCGGTCAAAGATTTTATTACCCGAGTTATTACCGGCGCGAAAAAGAATAAAAGAAAAATTGGCATCTGCGGGCAAGCCCCATCCGATTTTCCCGACTTCGCGACCTTTCTTGTCGCGCAGGGAATTGACTCCATATCGCTTAATCCCGACTCGGTTATTAAAACAATGATAAGTATCAAGAAGATGGAGGGGAGGCTGGGGAGGAGGTAGGTTGCTGGTTATGAATCATGAATTATGAATCAAGAATCAAGCAAGATAAAATCTTTTACTGATCTTAATGCATGGAAAGAGGGGCATAAGCTTGTTCTTATGATTTATAAAACAACAAAAGCTTTTCCCAAGGAAGAGATTTTTGGATTAACGAGTCAGATACGACGATGTGCCATATCTATAACATCAAATATTGCTGAAGGATTCAGTAGGCAATCATATAAAGAAAAAATTCAATTTTATTCTATTGCCCAAGGATCGGTTACTGAGCTTCAGAATCAAATTTTAATAGCCAAAGACGTATCATATATTGATAAAAAAGAATTTCAGGAAATAGCCCAACAATCCGTGACCGTTCATAAAATTATTAATGGACTCATTAAGGTGTCAAAAACCATGATTCATAATTCATGATTCGTTATTCTCATCAATGAATTTCCTCCACACATTTCACCCCCAGTCTATTCTTTTCGAAATAGGTTTTTTTAAGATCCACTGGTATGGGCTGTTGATGGTTATCGCGATATTTATAGGGATTTTTATAGCGGTTAAGCTCGCGAAGCATTATGGTTTTTCCAAAGACAATATTTATGACCTTGTCTTTTATCTTGTAATTTTTTCAATTCTCGGAGCGAGAATATACGCTGTGCTTCTTTTTCCTTCGTACTATTCCCAATATCCTTTAGAAATTTTTCAAGTATGGAAAGGAGGCCTTGCCATTCACGGGGCGATTTTAGGAGGGATTATCACCCTCTATTATTATACAAAAAGAAAAAAGCAATCCTTTTGGATGTGGGCGGATATTTTGGTTGTTCCGCTTGCCTTGGGGCAGGCAATTGGAAGATGGGGCAACTATTTTAATCAAGAGCTTTTTGGAAGGCCGACAAGCCTTCCGTGGGGTATTCCCATTGACGCATTTTATAGAGGCAGCGCATTTTTAAAATATGAATTTTTCCATCCTACGTTTTTGTATGAGTCTATTTTGAACTTGTTAGTTTTTATAATTTTATTATCCTTGCATATTTACAAAATCAAGAAAAATCGTCATCCTGAGCGAGCGGAGCGAGTCGAAGGATCTCACTTCAAGCAACAAACCGGCTCTATCGTATTACTTTACCTCGTTTTTTATTCCCTTGTCAGGATTATCATGGAACAATTTCGCATTGACGAGACGCCAGAATTTTTTGGTATTCGATTCCCCATACTCGTAAGCGCGGGGGTAATAATGGCGGCGATATCAATTTTACTTCTTCTTACGAGGATGGGCAGGGGAGGTCTTAGAAACGTTAGATAATTATTAACGTTACTATGACCCTCTCCAACTCCCCCCCACGAAGGTGAGAACATAAAGCTAGTTTTGTAACCATCTCATTGTATCTCTCTCTATATTGCCCCATACTATAATGATTTCGGAATCAAACATAAAAAAATATACTATCGAATTTGACGATCGTCAAATTCGATAGTATGAAGTTTCAATATTTTTCGCGTTTAATATCTATTAGGGTATAATTCCCCGCGGCGAGCCTTGGAATGTCATTCCCCTGAAAAGGGGAATCCAGGGAGTTGATACCTCCCGGCTTGTCGTGGGATTATTCATTCAAGCAAAAGACGAGAGAAGATAAAAAATATTTTCCTCTCCCACGCCGGGGAGAGGATTGAGGTGAGTGGGAGATTATCGCGATGATAACCTACGATATCCCCCAACTCTTCATGAGCCCGCCTGCCGTCCGCCTCGGATCGAGTCGAGACGGGGCGAGGCAGGGAGGGGAGTATTTGTTTTATCTCTTTGATAACAATACGAATGAATGTATTTTTAGGTAACTGGTCTTGAAAAATTTATTAAAATGTGTTATTATAAATTTATAGAAGAATATTAAAAATTATGGAAAATTTAAGTATAAAAACAATTATTCCTATTTTAAAAAGCAATGATGTGGGATTTGCTGCTATTTTTGGTTCATACGCAAAAGGTACGGCTAATGCGAAAAGCGATGTTGATTTGCTTATAAGATTTAATAAACCAAAGAGCCTGTTTAAAATTGTTTCATTAGAAAGAGAGCTTTCGGAAGCATTAAACAAAAAGATAGATTTGGTAACAGAAGGATTTTTAAGCCCCTATATTAAAGAGGATGTCTTTCGTGAATTAAAAATAATGTATGGAAAGAGATGAGGTTTACACAGCTTAAAGAAGAGATTAAAGGAAATGGAATAAAAAATTAGTTCACCAAATTACGTGGCGAGAAGTCGTGGTATATGCCGATATGATATAACGAGATTTTTTTGGCCAATTATTGCGGTCAATCATTGCCAATTTTCCAGAAACCCTAGAGCGTGAAATAAAAAGATCGTAAGACAATTTCGCATTGACGAAACGCCCGAGTTTTTTGGCATACGGTTTCCAATTATCATGAGCTTAGCGATATGTATCGCCGCAATAGCTTTATATTTTTATTTTTTGCGCAAACAAAAGACAAGAGAAAAGCCAAAGAATATATAAACTATCAAAAATGTTTTAAATTGTGAAGGGATAATTGTTTAGTTTTTTAATTTGTTGTATAATGAAGATATGAATAAAAAGATAATTTTTTTTACACTTTTTTTGAGTATAATATTTGTTTTTTTTACTCCTTTTTTAGTATTTGCCCAAGCAATTGGTCCTGGCGATCAAATGGGTGGAGGTCAGGTTGGCCCTTCTCAACCCATCCAGATTCCAAATCCCTTGGGTGATGACCCGGCTGCAAAAGATCCAAGGCTTTTATTAGGTAGAATTATCGGGGCTATTCTTGGAATTGTCGGCTCTGTCGCGTTGATTTTGTTTATCTATGGAGGCGTGCTTTGGATGACATCAGCAGGAAATCAAGAAAGAGTGCGAAAAGGAAAAGAAGTAATTATCTGGGCAGTTTTGGGATTAGGAATTATTTTTACAAGCTACGCTGTTGTGAAATTTATAATTACTGCTTTTGTTGGAACCGGGACAAAATAAATATATTGTAAGATCAAAAATAACAGGAAAAATACCTAAAAAATTATTTTTTTCGGTGTTTTTTTTGACCTATAAAACCTTGATATTCAAGAGTCAATCCATTTATGACGTTACATTGAAATAATTTTGATTAAAATTTTTTCTTACAATTCTTGACAGAATTTTAATAATATGCTAATATATAAAATTGTACAGTACCATAACATTGAACTGTATTTGGTCTTTGACAACTAAAATTGGACAAGAATAGGAGGTGCTTTATGATTTCGTGGTTTGGTTATTTGATTGTGGTTTTTATTCTTTTTCTCTTTTTGGCAATTACCCTTACAAAGCCTGAAAATTTACTGCCTTTTAGTAAAGGGCTTATGTGGCTATGTATTGCTGCCACAGGATTTTTATTGATGGGTTTTCTTGCATGGAGGATGTTTTTTCCGGACGATCCTGTTGTTAACAGTCTGCTTGGAAACAGCTTAGTTGAGAAAGACACATTTAAGGAACCTGAATCAGAATCTTTAAAATTTGCAAAAACGAGCTTAAAAGATAATAAGGAAAAGCTAAACATCGCCAGTGTGATAAGCGAATCAGATAAAGCAATAACCCATGCATCAGAGATATGGGCAAGGCGAAGCGCGTTTAAACAGTCTTATCTGCTGGACAATGCCATATTCTACAATGTAGAAGGCAAAAAAATTAGAGATTTAAAAGCAGGTATTTCGGTTAAGGTGAATTTTGACGATCGCGTCATGCCAGTGGGTTTTATTGAATATCTGGTAAAAACAGTTTATCTTAAAGATGATAAAGAACAAGGGGGATATGTTCGGCAAAGCGCTGTAAGCGCCGTCTCTCTTTTGGAAGAAAAAGTCCAAAAAGGTTTTGCTAATGCAACATGGTGGGACCTGCCTTCAGAAGATAAAAACGTCATAACCCAAAAGGCAGTAAATCTTTCGCCTGGTCAAACAAGCGAGATTCTTACCTACATGCCAAAGGAAGAGGCAAATTATCATCTTTTTAGAAACGATAAGAATGCCCAGTTTACTGCGTGGATTAATGGTAAAGAAATTTTTTTTGGGCCGAGCAATCAAAAATTGCCTGACTTTAGAGATTTTTTAAGAGTAAGGGTTCAGCTTTCTCCCTCGGCGTCTTCTGATAATACTGTGCGTTTTGTTGTTGTAAAACCCGATTAGAAAGGATGGTGTATTATGGCCAACCATGCAAATCAGAACCCTGGTAATCCTCCTGTTAACCCGCTTCCTACAAATCCCGCAGCGAACCCGCCGCCTCCTGTCGCTAACCAGCCTGTTGTAAATCAAGGTCAAATAAATACGGGCGCGCGAGTGGCAACAGCAAGGAGACCAATCGAAAAAAAGTGGCTTTATGCGTTTATCGTAGTTCCAGTAATTTTATCTGCTGTTGGTGGACTTCTGTATTTTAAGAATTCCAAAAAAGTAGCTGAAGACAATGATATACATCCCAAAACCATTCAACCATCAAGAAAATTTGTTTTGAGAGCTGCTGTTGACGGCAAGCCTTTACTTTCGGTAGATATGGTGGTGGAAAAGCCTGAAGTAGAGAAGGCTGGAAAAGAAACAGAAGAGGTTCCTGCGAGTATGCCCCCTAAAGTTGGGCAGAAATCGGTTTCAGATCTTGAGAAAGAGAACTCAATTGCTTTTAAGAAGCATTTTGAGGATCTACTTTCAGGATCCATGCCTCTTAAGGATTTAAACGAAAAGTTTGAGAAGCATATTACCGATGATAAGGCATTCCAAAAGAAAACCGATGGAAGGTTAGACAATATAGAAAAAGGAATTGAAAAAATCGCAGACACGATGGGCGGAGTGAAAAAAACTCTTCCTTCTTCTGCGACAGGGGACGCCGAGAAAGACAATGATGAAAAGAATAAGTAAACATTTTTTTGTTCCTTGAGGTCAGCAAGAATGTCAAAAGGCAGGTTAGTTTTAAACGAAACCTGCCTTTTTCTTACATTTTTTTATGACTTAAAACCTATTACTTGGAGGTAGCAATGGACGACTCTTTGGTAGAATATAAAAGCGACTCTATGGATGGAGCAAATGAGATAAGCTTTGCGCCCATCGCCTGGTTGGGGGTCGGTTTAGCCATGGTTCTTGTATTCTTTTCCGCTTATTTTTACCTGAATACAGATTGGCCCGTGGACGCCTTAGGCATAGTAGTGACATTAGCCGGCGCTTACTTTGTTTTTTGGATTTTTACGTGGTCTTATGTATATAGGTACTTGGCTGACAGAGGATGGTTTTGGCTTCGTGTTCCAGAAATGAAAGCAGCTTTTGTAGAGAAAGATAGAGGATTGTATAGGATTTTCGTGAATGTTTCCGGAGAACTCCAGGAACATTATAAGCAGTTAGCTGCTTATAAGAATCATCTTGCCGGTTATGAACGAATGACTGTCTTGCATCCCCATAAGCAGATAGTGTGGATTGGATTGCCATGGGTATCAAGATTAAAAACTCCGTGGTATGAACACAGAAAAGATAGGGATAATCCAGAGAAAGATCCAATTAGATTTTTGGATTTGAAAGAGCGCGTTTACGAATATAATGGTGGTGAAGGCGAAGTTATCCCCGATGTGGATTCAGCCGACCCAATTCAGATACGTGCTCGTCTTGTTGTGTCTATGCGGATATTTGATCCAGAAAAATCTCTGTATTCAGTGGAGTTTTTTAAGCAAGCGGTACAAAATGAAATCGCGGCCCGTTGGAGGAAGGCGATTAGCGATCTATCTTATTTCCAAATTCTACCCGGCACCGCCACATCAGTTAATGTAAGAGAATTGGAAATTAATCCAGGTATACAAAAGCAAGTTCACGAAAAATTTTGTACAGAAATACTTAAAATTTCTCGAATAGAAGGAAAGGAAGAGAAGAATTATATTCCTTTTTGTTCATTTAATGAAGTTGAGGGAAATATAATCTATTTAGGAGATTTTCCCGAGAATTCCCCGGCATATGACATACTGCATAATTGGGGAGTGCTTATTCTTCATTTGGAAGTAAGAGATCTTGATCCTGCTGATCCTGATCTACGAAAAGAGATAGAAAAAAAGAGCATGTCGCGAGCCATAGCAGCTGCCGCCTTAAAAGAAGCAGAGGGTAAGGCCGCCGCTAGAATCAAAGAAGGCGAGGGTGAGAGAGTTTATAAAGAAGAAGTTGCTAAAGGCATTAAGGCGCAAGCTCAGGCAGAACGCGAGGGAATTGCCGAAGGATTGAAGGCCATCGCGCGAGTAGTTAAAGAAGAAGGAGGGAATGCTGCCTTGGCAGCTGATACTGCTGTGCGTGTTGCCAGCGGAACAGAAAATATGATAACTGAAGGAGGGCTCTCTGGTTTTGTCGGCCAGCTTGTAAAAGTTGCCGATGTGATTAAGTCTAAGAAGACTGAAGATAGCCCTCCTAAAACATAATTATTGTTCATTAATTCAACAAGGCAGGAATGTGTACAAGCATCCTGCCTTTTTTATTTTTTCA
>CAYJWS010000032.1:4206-13444 GCA_964373925.1 uncultured Gammaproteobacteria bacterium | reverse complement strand
CATTCACATAAATCTTGCCATCGGCTCTCCTCCCAGGGCGGATCGCTCAGGGTTCCCCTTTTACTATTCATCGGAAGGGAATAAAAAAGCGGGTGAAATTTTTCACCCGCGAGATGGTATTACTAATGTTCAAAAACTATGGCGCAAAAACTGTATTTGCCTGCACGACTTTCTCTTCAATAATATTTTGCGCAACAAGGCGTCCCGCATAGGCGATTCTTTGATTCTGCGCGGTACACGCTCCGCTGACAATGATACTTCCTGCGCCAAACGCGATAATTGCTTGTTTTCCCGCTGGAGGGGAATTATTATTTCTTGCAATACCATCTGTTGCAAGCACGCTTGAATTTCTATTACATACGCGTATTTCAGGAGCTTCATTGCCTCTTGCATCGCCCATGCACGATTCTAAAATCCTTTGGGCATCTTGATGATCAAGCTCTATTTGCGAAAACTCATCGAGAGAATGCGTGCCTTCATAACAAACTCTTTCGTCTTCACTATCCAAGAAAATTACAGGCTGCATTGAGGAGCCATTGGAGAATAGGACATAACCATCATAAGCAGACACAAAAGGATTATGATATGTATCTTCTTGAAAAACAGGATATGCTCTTCGAGAATTTTCAAAGTCAGACGAAATGTCTGGCAATGAGATATGTTGAATCTCTTGCGTTGAGATACGAGAAGAACAATCATTCAAGATATTATTGGCGTCATATGACAAACAAACAATCAAGGCGCACACCAGCCCAAGCGAGATCAGGAGGCTCTTCATGCTTTCACAATCCTTTCCTTAAGGGTGGTTTTGGATTATTATATTTGACTCTATTGTAATGATCAAACTGTTTGCATTAAGGAAAAATTTCCTTCTATAACTTTGGGCTTCATGGAGATAATCTCTTCAGAATATTGCATTACTGGGATTGGATGCAATAAAAAAATTTTCTTTCTTAGATGAAACGCAAGGCCGATTTCTACAAGAGTATTGGCTCCGATATAATTTTCAATCCCGTTCTTTGGGTAATTGAGAACTAAAATTGCATCGCACCACTCAATTTTTTCAAAATGAAGCCTTATTGCCTCTTCTTTTCTGTCCCAGATCCATCCTGATGTAGAGTTTGTTGATTTGCGCATAGCATAATATTCTTTGACTGGGATTTTTTTTCCATTTTCATCTGATATTTCCGAGGGCGGGAGCTTGACTTCGTCGCCTAATTTCTCTAAAATATCTCGTACACTTTGCATTTCATCGTAAAACGCTATGCTTCCACACAATGTTATTTTCATATTTTTCCTTAATGGATGATGTTTAAGAGCAACTATTCATACTCTATCACTCCCATTTTTTTATTTCAAGTAACACTTTTGACTTAATGTATATAAACCACTATAATACAATCTATAACACTTTTAAAATATGGAGCAAAAAAATATTTACGACACAATAATTATAGGATCCGGCCCTGCCGGATACACAGCGGGTATTTACGCGTCGCGAGGAAATCTCAAAACCCTGCTTTTAGCAGGCGATATTTCGGGCGGGCAGCTTATGATTACCACGGAGGTTGAAAATTACCCGGGATTTAAAAAAGGAATCACCGGACCCGAGCTTATTGAGGAGATGCGCGAGCAGGCGATGCGCTTCAACACTAAAGTTATTGATACGAATGTTACGCAAATTAACTTTACAAAAAACCCGTTAGAAATTATCGCGGGCAATAAGTCGTATTATGCTAAAACATGCATAATCGCAACTGGCGCGTCTGCCCAGTGGTTGGGTATTGAATCTGAAACTCGCCTCATGGGCAAGGGAATCTCCGGATGCGCAACATGTGACGGCTTCTTTTTCAAAGAAAAAGACATTGTGGTTATCGGAGGTGGAGACTCGGCAATGGAAGAAGCGCTTTTTTTAACAAAATTCGCAAAATCTATAAAAATACTTGTGAGGCGAGATAAGCTCCGCGCAAGCTCCATAATGCAAGAGCGAGCCAAACACCATCCAAAAATTTCATTTCTGTGGAACACCGAAGTAAAAGAATTTATAGGCAAAGAAAGGCTTGAGAGCGTAAATATAGCGAACAATAAAACGGGAAAAGAAGATACGGTTATTGTGCAAGGAGCGTTTATCGCCATAGGCCACAATCCGAACACAGAAATTTTTAAAGGACATCTTGAGCTTGATGAGCGCGGATATATAAAAAGGACCGAAAATTCCCAAACTTCCGTACAAGGCGTTTTTGTTGCAGGAGATGTGCATGACCATCGCTACCGCCAGGCTGTCACTGCTGCGGGATACGGCTGCGAAGCAGCTATTGATGTTATGAAATATATAGAAGAGTTAGGAGAATAAACAAAAAATGTTTTAATTAGGACTTACGCGTTTGGACAACGCGTCTCACATCTGTCATTCCCGCGAAAGCGGGAATCCAGTAACGAAGCCAATCCGGCTTTCCTGGATTCCCGATCAAGTCGGGAATGACGGCAAACGCGTAAGTCCTATTAATGATAAAGGACACGATGTTTCGTGTCCTTATTGTTTTCTAAAACGCAATTATTGTCTCATGTGTCATTAAAATTTCACTTGAAGATAGGTTCTTCAAAAAAACTTGCAATCGGCAAATAGATTCCAAATCTTTTTTTTCAAGGAAATTTCCCAAATCAAGCCCATCAAGCAATATGAGCAAACCCTCAAATTCTTGCAATACTCTCTCAATATGCCTTTTTGTAATCTTTACATTGCCATTGCCATTCATCACATCTTGGAATAAAGATCGAATTTGAGAATTATATAAAATGGAATTATTATAACCATTAAGTAATCTCTTTTTGAGCGTATAAAGAAGCCGGCGTATGGCGTCTAAAATATTCGTGGGTAATTTTGCTCCTACGCGCCTATCGAGCAAAAGCCTACTCAAACGCGCGTCCATTTGTTCAAGCAAAAAATGTAAATATCTTGAAGAGTTTTGCGACTCTTTGTTGAAAAAATGCATTTTTCACCTCAATAATTTATAAAACAACCTACTAAAGAACAATGTATCTATGAGTTTAACATTTTTCGCACAATTGTCAATTATTCAAGCTTAAAACTTTCCTCGCATGTTGGGATTGTTATGTCTGCGGTTATACTGCCTTTAAGCTTCTCTGAGAGCATATTCTTTGATTGCGCTTCGCCATGCACCAAAAAAAGCTTTTTAAAATCCCCTGCATTTCTTACGAATTCTATGAGATTATACTGGTCGGCATGAGCGCTCAAAGAGTTAAATACCTCGATTTGCGCTCGCACCTTAAGGCACGCGTCAAGAATGTTCACCTCTTTCACGCCGTCCAAAAGCTTACGACCCAAGGTATCTTTTGCCTGATACCCGACAATTGCAACGGTATTTTTTGGATTATCAATATTATTTTTCAGATGATGGCGGATGCGCCCAAACTCGCACATTCCGGAAGCGGAAATAATAATGCATGGCTGGGGATTCGTATTCAACGCCTTTGAATCCTGTGTACTCTCCACTAGATGGAGCCCACTAAATATAAAAGGATTGTCTTTTTTCTTTAAAAAATAATCTTGTGTTTCTTCATCGTACAAATCCACAAAATCTGAAAAAATATTCACTATTTTCACCGCAAGAGGGCTATCAAGATACACCGGCATTTGAGGAATTTTTTTTAAATCCTTGAGCTGATGGATAATATAAAGAAGCTCTTGCGCGCGCTCAACCGCGAACGAAGGTATAATCACCTTTCCCCCGCGCGAGTATGTTTGATTAATAATGGCCGCAAGCTCGTCATATGACGACCTGATATCATTATGGAGCCTGTCTCCATATGTGCTTTCACAGATAAGATAATCAACATTTTCAATCTGCTCCGGATCTCGAAGTATAGGCAAAAACTTCCTTCCTAAATCGCCCGTGTAGCCAAGCTTGATAATTTTCCCTTGATCTTCAAAATAGAGCGTTATAAGTGCGGAGCCAAGAATATGTCCGGCATCCTGGAAATAGCATTGTACTCCCGGCACTACCTCAAACCACGCGTGGTATTTCACTGGAGAGAGATGTAAAAATACTTTTTGCGCGTCTTCCACGGTATATATCGGCTCTAAAATATTATTTGGATCGCGTAATTTTCTATTCAAATACTCAACATCGTATGTTTGTATTTTCGCGCTGTCCAAAAGCATCGGCTCAAGCATTTTTGCTGTCGCCTCGGTGCAAAAAATTTTTCCTTGAAATCCGTGTTTTACAAGATTGGGCGTATTGCCTGAATGGTCAATATGGGCATGGCTGACAATAAGAGCGTCAATAGCGCTTGGATCAAAAGGAAATTCGCGGTTTATACGCTCCATATCCTGTCGCCTGCCCTGATAGAGCCCGCATTCAAGCAGAATTTTTTTGCCATTGTATGTTATGAGATGTTGAGAACCCGTCACGCTTTCACATGCGCCAAAAAATTCAATTTGTATCATAGTATATCTATTGTATCAAATAAAATATTAAAATCCAACACTCCATACCCTCTTAGCGCAACCCTTAAAAAGATAGAAAAAAAATAATACTGGAATCATTGATCCTGCACTTAAAACATTTACTGCTACATGCAAAAAATACATTTTGTCATATTGGACGATCGTCCAATATGACAAAATGTATAAGTTACAAAAATAAGATTTATTGTATTTTCTTGATCTCGCTAAAAGCCTTTAAAAAAATTACTTTTTTATAACGAATCTTCTAATGTAATAATATTGCCGGTTCTATATTCTTCTAAGTGTACTTGACTTACTACTACAACTTCCGGCAAACGAAAATTATGCGCGGCAAATACTTCGCTTGAGCTCACAAGTCTTTTCACATCATCTTGAAGATAATACACAGATGAATCATTTTCTAATCGTATGAGTTGTGCGTCCGGATACGCGCGTATATCTTTCTCGCTAACAATTACAATATCTCCCCAATAGTTTTGTGGATACGAGACAAATGCGGTGGGAGAAGGCAATGCGATTTTCAGCCACTGCTTCTGCGGCCTCTGGTATAAATAATACACCGATGCGTTTTCGGGCGACTTCAAAAGCCGCGCGTAAGGAATGGAATTAAAATATTCTTGTGTAACATCGCGTACTTGAGAATAAGAATATCCATATTCCGCCATGGCGCTTGGCCCGGAAATATAATGCTTTTTCCCGTTAAGAATGGCAAATATATCAGGAGTTCCTTTGACGCGCATAAGAACTGATGCGCGCGTGTATTGGCCTGTCTGTAAATATTGCCTCGAATCTTCGCCTATATTAGAATCTCCTAATACTTGCGGGCGATGTAGTTGCGATATGGTGTTTGTTTTAATATTTTTTAACTGCGTAATACGGCTTCTTGCAAGCCCACCCTGATAGATGGAATATATATCTTCATCGCTTAATGATTTATTAAATATCGCAAATTCATCTACAAATGCGTTAGCCCCACCGAACCGCCTGCTTCCAATATAAAAATTTTCTCCAAGTGTAGGCACGCGCCCAAGAATATTTTTTATATTTTTGCTTTTTATATCAATAAAGCGTCCGTTGTAAAAAATCCTTGCTTCTCCACCATTATAACGCCAGCTAATGGCAATAAAATTCCACGAATTTTTCACGATAGCGTTTGTATCGGCAACTAAAAAAGAAAAGTCGTTCTCGCTTCCATCTTCTATTTCAAACATAATCCCCTTATTCTTTCTTTTAACAATCTGAAGATATTTATCCTGCACTTTATAGTTAGGACTGGTATCAAATAATATGTAATCGGAACCGTCATCTGCGCTCCATTGCGGATTAAACCAAAATACAATAGTCCCCTCTGGAATATTAAAGTTATCCTTCATGGCGTAACCGACGTAACCATTAACAAAATTTCCAGATTCTGAAATCACATTTGAAGCGCTGGATGTGATGGATGGGTTGCCATAGACATACGCCAATCCGCTTCCCGCGCTTATATCGGCATTAAACGAAGAATCGAAATTGGAATAAAACGTAAGGCTTTCTTGTGGCACATATTGATCGTCAACAAATCCACTGGTGGTTATATAGCTTATCTCTGTGCCATAGCCTTGAGATGGATCTGCTTGGATGGAAGATCCAGAAGATGTAGATTCAACTCCTTGGACTTGTGGCAAAGTTTCAAGACTATAAATTGGCGATAATGCCTTTTTTCCAAAAATATCAACTGATTGAACCCTGAAATAATATCGGGTATAGGGTTTAAGTTTTTGTATGGTAATAAGATGGAAAATATCTTTTTCCTTTGTCTCCTTCAAGGATTTTCCAAGCTTATCCGTCGTGCCGTATAAAACGGTGCCATCGGATATTTTGTTTGTCTGCCAAGAAATTATGGCGGATGTGTCTTTTATATACTCGTCATTTTCGGTAATCGGGCGAACGTTTGTAATTTCAAGAAGGGCCGTGTCCACCTGATTTGTAATATTCGTTCTAAATGTCTCGTCAGTATATGTTGCGATTTTTCTCTGCGCGTCTTTTGATTTTACTCTATAATGATACAATGTGGCAGGAGATAATCCGCGCAAAGTTATACTGTGCACCGTCACAAGGCTTCCGCTTGACGCGGTAGAACCATAGCTTTCGGTTTTTCCATATACTATTTGGCTGTCAGCGGGCTTATCTGTAAACCAATGAATAGTCGCCGTTGTGCCGGTAGAATTTAGCACTCGGACATCGGTAATGGTCGGAGCCACGGAATCAAAAAATTTTTCCGTCTTAAAAATGCCGTCAAATGTTTTCGTCTCCTGGGTTTCCGTTCTGGCAATAACCTGATAATGATATATTGTTTGCGGCTCCAAACCAATGATTGTAATGGTATGAGACGCCTTTTTTTGGTTTTCTTCAAGATGAAGCCCATACGAGTCAGTTTTGCCAAAATTAACACGGCCAAAAGCCTGAACATTTGTCTCCCAGCTTATAGTTGCGGTAACATCTTGTACAATAACACTAAGATTATTTATTGATAATCTCTGCTCAATAGCTAAAGCTTGGAATGGATACATTCCAATAACAAAAACAAATAAAAATAGTATTCTTGTTATGTTTGCTAGCAATTTCATAAAAAACTCATTAACATTACTAATATAAAAATATAACATATATCAAAAAAAATGTCAAGAAAAAGTAATTAAAAATGTCTATTTTAAGCAAAAAAAGCTGTAAGTTTTCATACTTACAGCTGACTTTTTACCTTTTATCAGGAAAGCTTTTTCGTACTATGGTGTTTTGTCAGATTCTGATTTTTCTTTATCAAAAGGCCTGCGTGAGCTAAAAAAATGTATTTTCAAAAAAATAATTCCAAGACAAACAAACATTGAAACAGAACTGATGCCAAGTCCGGTAAAAGAAAGAATTTTTGCATCTTCGGATTGCTGTGTGGCTTTAAAGAGCGCTACTCCGGTTAGAACAAAACCAACGACCCCGAACGCACAAGATCCATAAAAACAATAATGCAATACTTTCTCGCAACCTAACATGGCCGCAACAAGAATATCGCACGTTGTCGACCTCTTGAACTTGTTCGTGTCTATAGCCACCTGAACCATACCTCACGTTAAAAATGTAAAGGAACAAAAAATTATTTCACGTAGTGTTTTAGAAATCTGAAAAGCTATTGTATTTCAATTCTATTGCAAAAAATCAGCGAAGAATCTTCGTTTCAGGAAGCCTCATAAATTGAGCCATCGAAAGCTCATAAAGATCAGCCCAAACCTTCTGATACATTTGAGGTGACCAATGAAATGCCGCCTTCATTGCCGCGCGAAGCACGCAATCCGCTTCTTCTGGAAATTCAATCTCCTGAATATCTGAAAGAATTTGCCTAAACCGCGAATTCATTTTTGCCACTTTCTCAATGATAACCGGAATAAGATTTTCCTCGCTTGGAAATAGAATTCCACTTTCGGCATTCCCTCCGCACATTTCACTGAGTGCGGTATTAAGGACAAAAAAAGCTCGTTCATGGGCGCCGTGCCGAATCTTGCAAAAAATATCATCTAACTTTTCCGATTGATCTGTTCCTACCGGAATACTTTCAGCTAAAGTATACGCGGTTTTTTTTGCTTCTTCCAATGCAACATAATCTACGATCGTATCCAAAAGATTCGTCAGACTCCTGTGCGCTCGCCTCGTGGTCGCGTGTGTGGTGAAAATATTGTGGCAATGACCCTTGTTGTCATGAATTTCTTCCAGAAACTCGCGCTTACTCTGCTCACTAACATAGAGATAAAGATTTCTCGACTGCATACATCCTCCTTGTAAATGGCCAAAAAATATCTAAAACACAATAAAAAGAACAACTAACTAAGGTATGGTAACATAAAAAAAAATATTTGTAAACTGCCACCATAATAAGTCAAAAAATATTAAAATCTCCTTTGAGGAGATTTTAATATCAAGATCTTGATAAAAGAATGTCGTCTTTACATATTGCCTGAAGGCATACTGCCTTGAGGTTTCTGCATTTTTCCCTCGCACAGTTTACACGTTGTTTTGTGCATGGCAAGTTCATATATTGCGGAAAGGCCTACAAGAATATAAATAATCCTTGACGCCCATCCTTGCATGCCACCAGGCAAATAACTTCCAATATCCCATCCAAAAATACCATATAATAGCCAATTCAAGCCTCCAATTATAAGAAGAATAAAGGTAATAGAATGCATTGATTTGTTGTGTCCTAACATTACATCCACCTCCTTTCAATATATTTTAGCCAATATAGCTATCAATAGTATATCAAATTGTAAGAAAAAATACTACAAAATGAGCCTTAAGAAAAAGGCTCTTGTAAAAAATTTTGTATATTTAACGAATCTTATAATTCACGCCAACCTCTATGATAATCTCATGCAAGCCAGTAGGCACGGCATTCTGATCGCCCTCTCCTCCTTTTCCATCAAGATAATAAGGCCCCGTCGTTCCCGGCACCTGAATAGGATTTTCCCACCAGCCGACAATATTGCCAAGTTTCACTCCCAGAGCCAATGCTATGCTCTGGGCTTTTTTCTTCGCGTCAGCGATTGCCTTAATGCGCGCTTCTTGTTTTAATTCTTCAAGCTTTGAAACATCAAAGGCAATTCCTGTCACCTGATTAACACCCGCTTTCGTAGATTCTGAAATAATCCTGCTTACAAGATTTTTGTCTTTCGCTAAATCTTTTACCTTCACCATAAGCTGCTGGTTGGCATTGTATCCGAC
>CAYJWS010000032.1:0-4196 GCA_964373925.1 uncultured Gammaproteobacteria bacterium | reverse complement strand
GGAATAGTCATATTGCGGGAATATAGAGTAATTCTGCGTTTGTATATCCTCCTCGAGTATTCCCAATTTTTTAATAGCTTCTATGGCTTTTGAAATTTTGGAATTGAGCTCCATTAAGGCAGTTTCCGCATTCTGCGCTTTATCAATCTGCACGCCCAATATTACATTCGCGATATCGGGCATATACGAAACTTTTCCGGTGCCGTTGACCGTCACCTGCCACTGCTCTTGATTCACTATTCTATCGCGCAGGATAGATACAATGATAATACCCGCAAGCAAGAACATCCCAAAAGCTTTGAGAATAAATTTTGGATCTTTAAAATTTTGAGAATTTGTATCAATGTGCATATATTCTATGGCTAATCATTAAAAGCATAATTATAATATCATAAATAAATTTGCTTGTCATCTAAATCTTTGCTCTTCTTAAATCTCTTTCGTTAGAGATTAAACAAAAGTAAATTTTCGCGCCGATTCTTTTCTTTCTACAATTTCTCGCGCGATCTTTACTGCCACGTGGCGCATATTGAGTTTGAGGCGCAGAGATTCTTCTAAAACTTTCCTTGTTGAAGAAACGATTTTTTCTTCAACCATTATAAACATTTCATTTTCTTTCATTCCCATGTGTTCTGCGTATGACGAAATAACTCCTCCGGCATTCGCGATAAAATCAGGAACAATAACAACGCCCTTTTCAAAAAATTTTTGCTCTATATCCTCCCGCATGGGAATATTCGCCCCTTCAACAATTATTTTTGCTTGGATCTTTTGATAATTATTTTCATGTATAACATCAGTTACTGTGGCTGGAATAAGGATATCAACTGGCAAAGAGAATATATCCTCACGAGGAATTTTTTTAGCGCCAACATAATCCCCTACCGATTTCCCCTCTCTTTTTATTTTTGAAAGAATATCATATTGCAATCCCTCTTCAAGATACACGCCACTTTTGCTGTCCGCGACCGCGACAATTCGCGCGCCCATCTCTTGCAAAAATTTACATACAAAACTCCCGACGTTTCCATATCCTTCTACGGCAACTCTTATCTTTTTGATATCAAATCCCATAATTTCCGCCGAGACTTTTGCGGCATGCGCCACTCCAAACCCCGTGCTTCCCAGCTCATGCGGAAGTCCTCCAAACTCTTTTGGCTTTCCTGTCGCGGACATCCTATCTCCTACTGCTTCAACAAACCACTGCATTTCCCTCTCGGTAGTGTTTACATCGGGTCCGGCAATATATTTTTTTATGAGATATGGCTTTATCGCCCTTGCAAAACTCTGTATAAATTCTTTTTTCAAGGAATTGTCTCCTCCCTTCCAAACAATTCCGGATTTTGCCCCGCCAAAAGGAATATCCGCAAGCGCATTTTTAAATGTCATAGTGTGCGCGAGCCTCAATACTTCTTCCTCGGTAACGTGTGGCGTCATGCGTATTCCGCCCTTTCCAGCGCCAATTGCGGTATTATCTATTACAAGATATCCCACCATACCGATTTTTTTATCTTCCACTCGTATGACATACTCGGGTGAATGTGAATAAAAATTGTTCTCCTTCATAAAAAATACAAAATTAGAAATTACGGGTTTAAACAATGCTACACGTTATTTTGTCATTCACGCGCCTAGGCGGGGCAATGACACCAAATCCATAAGTCCTAAAAAAATATTTATGAAATGCCCAGCGCTTTATTTATTTTTTTCTTATCAAATCCGACAATAATTTTTCCATCAATATCAAGCACCGGAACCCCCATCTGTCCGCTTTTTTGGATCATCTCTGATGCCGCCCCCTGATTGAGAGTAACGTCTATATTTTTAAAAATTATATTTTTTGAATGCAAATACTCTTTTGTAAGCTTGCAGTATTGGCACGTAGGAGTTGAATAAACGGATATTTCATGCTTTGGCATAATTATAAATATGATTCATTAAATCTTTTGTATGTTCCTATTATACCATAAACAAATTAAAAAATAATAAAAAAGCAACCCCGTTTAGATTATTTCTAAACGGGGCTTTAAAAACTACAGCACAGAGAGCCTTCGAGGGCGGACAAAGAGGATGTATATCATAACGGTATTAATCAAAAAAAAGATAATGGGCTGCGCGGCATCAGCAAGGGTGCATGCAGGAAGTGCGGCAAGCGTAAACACGCATGAAAACCAGTAAATAAACCAGCCAAGCTTGTTTTCTCTTGATGGATCTTTCCACGCTGAAACAAATGTCGGAATTGATCCCAAAAAAATTATACTTAGGCTCATCACTATTCCAAGCACAGGACTGTTAAACGCCAGCCAAAGGATGATTCCAACAAGCGCGCCGCAAAGGCACGACTTGTCAAGCATTGTCCATCCTCTCTCGCCATACTTGAGGGCAAGAACAACCACTACCCACACTCCACCTATTATTCCTATCATCTGCCCGTTAAGAGCGTGTTCTGCGTACATGCCAAAAAATGTAATGGTATCAAGCGTTGCCCAGATAATCCACGTCGCCTTTGCGGGCTTTGTTTCCTTGAGCACAATGGCTCGTATATATGGAACAAACCCGGCAATGGCAAATATGCCGCCGAAAATTGAAAAGATATCCTTTACAGTCATTGCGCGTCCTCCATTTTTTCAAAGGGCTTTCAAAAAGAACAAAAAAAATCTAATAAAAATTATAGCATTTTTATAAAAAAAAGTCAATATTTTAATTTTCTGACTACAAAAATTGACTAATTTATTGACTTTTCATAACTTACATGCTATGCTACACAAACAGATAAATAACTTTTTTATGAATACTGCAAATAACGGATTTATGGGGCTTGGCATTGCGCCAAAATTTATAGAAGTTCTCTCGAAAAATAACTACATATCTCCCACACCAATACAAAAACAGTCTATTCCCATAGCGATTAAGGGAAAAGATATAATTGGCATAGCACAAACTGGAACGGGAAAAACACTTGCGTTTGGAATTCCTATGTTACAGAGGCTCGCGCAGACCTCCGGCAAAGGGCTTGTGATAGCTCCAACCAGAGAGCTTGCCCTGCAAACTGACGAAGCATTACAAAAAATCGGCCGGGCTTTTGGCCTCAAAACCGCAGTGCTTATTGGCGGACAATCTATGGAGATTCAACTGCAGAGGCTTCGTGCAAATCCCCATGTTATTATCGCGACTCCGGGGCGTCTCATAGACCACCTTGAGAGAAAAACCGCTCGCTTGCATTTGATGACAATTCTTGTGCTTGATGAAGCAGACCGCATGCTTGATATGGGCTTTGCCCCGCAGATTAAAAAAATACTCGAGCATATGCCGACCGAGCGTCAAACTATGCTTTTTTCAGCAACTATGCCGAAAGAAATTGTTGCGCTTGCCTCGCACTATATGAAACTACCAGTGCGAGTGGAAGTAGCTCCTTCCGGAAGCGCCGCAAAGGATATAAGCCAAGAAGTTTTTTTTGTGGATAAGCGTGACAAGCTCCATCTCTTGGAAAATCTGCTTTCTGAATACCGCGGAAGCATTCTTGTTTTTATGAGAACTAAACATGAAGCAAGAAAAGTAACAAGCATCGTCCGCCACATGGGACACACATCCGCGGAATTGCACTCCAACCGATCGCTCGCACAGAGAAAAGACGCCCTTCAAGGATTTAAACTTGGAAAATATCGGGTGCTTATCGCAACAGATATCGCGGCTCGAGGAATTGACGTGACGGGAATTGAGCTTGTGATAAACTACGACCTGCCTATGAACTCGGAGGATTATGTCCATCGCATCGGGCGCACGGGTCGCGCGGGAATGGCAGGGCACGCCATATCGTTTGCCATGCCAAACCAGCGAGGAGATATAAAAGGAATTGAGCGCGTCATCCGCATGGCTGTTCCCATATCTCCGCTGCCAGCCTTAAACCGGCGAAAAATAATAATCCCCGAGAGTCCTTCTTTCACCCCCCGATCTTCTTCTCAATTTTCCGGGCGTAAATCCTTTGGCAGGCCGCAAGGCTTTCACGGTTCACGAAACGCCCGTCCATCAAGGCAATTTCATCAAAAAAGAAAACCGCACAATCCTCCTCGATTTAAAAAGAGAACGTAAAAATATCGTGTATTGAATAATATATCCTAATAGTAATTAAATGAAATTTTGTCATTGCGAGAAATGGAGCGTAGCGAAATGACGAAGCAATCTAAATTTTATTCATA
>CAYJWS010000031.1:0-13574 GCA_964373925.1 uncultured Gammaproteobacteria bacterium | reverse complement strand
CAGGTCGTTTCCGGAGTACGATAGATTAAAGCTTTTTTTAATAAGTGGAAAGTCAAAATCTTAAAAAAAAGTGTGGAATTCTCAACTAGATAAAAAATCAGCGACTTTTTTCTTTTTCATTTACAAATATTATCGAATCATTATTTGAGCCATTCTTTTAAAGACTTTGGCCAGCCTATCAGTATAAGTAGCGCAAGCGGAGCGCCCCAGTTTGCCCATCGTTCAATAAAATCCCAGATCGGCTCGCCTACCAGCGGTCTCACAAGCGCTGTCCAAAATCCCCAAATAGCCGCCCATAAAAGCAAGGCGCGAACAGGCTTAAAAAGCACAATAAGGGCAACAATAATATCAAAAACACCAACCCAAAATAAAAATTTTGCGGAAAGGTCGCTACTCGCCCCCGTCATCTGCCCAATCCAGCCTATCCACTGCTGTTTTCCCTGTATGGCGAAAACGCCATGGCCTAAAAACTCTCCCGCAATAGATACGCGCAGTATCCACTCCACAATTTTTGATTGGTTCATATATATTTGGCTAATTGTTAATTTGATATATTAAGTATACTACATTAGGGGACTGTCGCCGAATGACCAAAATCGTCCAATTGTCATTCTGATCCGCCGGCTGGCGGAGAAGAATCTATTTGGTAAGCAATTTTTGAGCGACATAGATCCTTCGCTCCGACTCAGGATGACATTTGGCGATAGCCCCATTAGACATATTTATGTCTACCTCTCTTGGATGATTACATTGGGATACATCTTTTGAAGATCTCCAACAATTGCGCCAACATTAAGCTTTGCTTTTTTATTTATTTTCGGATCTAATGTCTTTGTATATCTAATATTTTGTATAAAATATTTCTCGCCGTCTTTAAGATATCCTGCAATCTCTAAAAAATCATCTTGCGTGTGAACCTGCGAAAATACGGTTGTGCGAAACTCATGATCCACGCCCGAGCTTTGAATTATCAAAAATGTTTTTTTGCAGTTTCCAACCGCGGTTACATTTTTACTTTGAACGACCTCTCCGTACCTCTCCCACGTATTTTTTATATCCATGGCAATGTAGTCAAGGAGATTATCGTCTAATAATTTTTGCACCATGCCAGGATAAACGCCTGATGTGTCAAGTTTTACCAAGAAACCAAGGCTTTTTATTTTTTTTATAAATTCCGGCAAGTCTTTTTGTAGCGTTGGCTCCCCTCCGGTAATGGAAACACCCTCAACAAACTCTTTCTTGCTGCACAAAAAATCCAAGACCTCATCCTCGGAAATTACGCCTTCTTTTTTTACGTCAACAAGTTCCGAATTATGGCAATACGGACAGCGAAAAAGGCATCCTTGCGTAAATACAATGGAACAAATTATGCCGGGATAATCAATGAGGCTTAATTTTTGGAAACCCGCGATTTTCATATATCAAATATGAATAAGCGTTTTTTCTTTCTGATACTCTAGCGTGGCAGCGGCAATCTGCGTTTTTTCCACGACATATTCTTTGCGTTCGGAAAACTCGCTCTTCTTGCCTTTATTCCACTGATCTACCGGCCTAAAATACCCGACAATTCGAGACCATACTTCGCATTGCTCGCCGCATGTATTGCAATGCTCCACTTCGCCTGAAATATACCCATGCGACTTGCACACGCTAAATGTGGGTGTAATCGTAAAATACGGCAGGCGGAATTTCTCCGCGACTTTTTTCACGAAATTTTTGCATGCGATCCAATCCTGCACCTTCTCGCCTAAAAATACATGAAAGACCGTGCCTCCCGTATATCGCGTCTGAAGATCGTCCTGATGCTCAAGCGCAAAAATAGGATCATTGGTATAGCCAACCGGCAAATGCGTTGAATTTGTGTAATAAGGCGCGTCATCCGTGCCTGCCTGGATGATTCCCGGAAACCGGGCTTGATCTTCTTTTGCAAAACGATAGGTTGTCCCCTCCGCGGGCGTTGCTTCAAGATTATAGAGATTGCCCGTCTCCACCTGATAATCAGCAAGCCTTTTCCTCATGCAATCCAATATTTCTAAAGCAAAAATTTTTCCTTTTTCGCTTGAAATATCTTCGCCAAGAAAATTTTGGCATGCTTCATTCATTCCATTAAGCCCAATAGTGGAAAAATGATTATGCAAAGTTACAAGATAGCGCTTGGTAAAAGGCAAAAGCCCTTTTTCAATATTTTCAGTTACAACTTTTCGCTTAATCTCAAGCGACTCTTTCGCAATATCCATAAGCCGGCTTAAGCGTTCAAAAAATTCTTTTTTGGTTTTTGAAAGATATCCTATTCTCGGCATATTAATTGTTATAACCCCGACGCTTCCTGTCATTTCTGCCGAACCAAACAACCCTCCTCCGCGCGTGCGCAGCTCGCGCAGGTCAAGCTGAAGCCTGCAACACATGCTTCGAACATCGCTTGGGTTAAGCGTTGAATTTATAAAATTCTGAAAATACGGAATGCCGTATTTCGCGGTCATTTCAAAAAGCCCTTTAACATTCTCATTCTCCCAGTCAAAATCTTTCGTAATATTGTATGTTGGAATAGGAAAAGTAAAAATTCTTCCGTGATAATCGCCTTCAGTCATAACCTCAATAAAAGCCTTGTTAATCATATCCATTTCTTTCTGGCAATCTTTGTAGCAAAATTCGCAAGTCTCGCCCCCGATAATAGGATTTTTTTCTTTCATGTCGTTGGGGCAGACCCAGTCAAGCGTAATATTAGTGAAGGGCGTCTGCGTACCCCATCGCGAAGGGATATTAAGGTTAAACACAAACTGCTGCACTGCCTGCTTTACTCTTTTATAGTCAAGGCCATCTTTTTTTACGTATGGAGCAAGATATGTGTCAAAAGAAGAAAATGCTTGCGCTCCCGCCCATTCGTTTTGAAGCGTTCCTAAAAAATTCACCATCTGCGAAAGCGCGCTCTCAAGATGCTTTGGCGGCGCCGACTCCACCTTTCCGGACACGCCGTTAAGCCCTTCTTCAAGAAGCTGGCGCAGGCTCCACCCGGCGCAATACCCTGAAAACATATCAAGATCATGGATATGAAAATCCCCTTCCATGTGGGCGTCGCGAATGTCTTTTGAATATATACAATTAAGCCAGTAGTTTGCGATAAGCTTTCCCGAGGTATTAAGAATAAGTCCGCCGAGCGAATAGCCTTGGTTGGCGTTCGCATTCACGCGCCAGTCGCTTCGGTCTATATATTCACCAATGGTCTTATCAACATCAACAATAACCCCCTGCGACGACCTTGCCTGCGCGCGCTTTTCCCGATACACAATATACGCTCTCGCCGTCTTAAAATACCCGGAACTCATCAAGGTGAGCTCCACGAGGTCTTGGATTTCTTCAACGGAAATCTCGCTTTTTGTTTTTGAGGGTTTTAGTATATATTTCGCTATAATTTCAGTAATTTTACGCGCCTCTGAATCGCCAAATTCTCCTGTTGCCGTGGCGGCTTTGAATATTGCGTTAAAAATTCGCTTTTTATCAAACGCGACCTTATTATTGTTTCTTTTTATGACCTCTAAGGTGTTCATACACTTTATCTTAAGAATTAAAAAAACTCGCTAACTGCGAGCTTCAAGAGCTTCTAAATATTGTATTTTCTAAAATTATTTTTTGGCAAATGTAATTCGGTTTGTGCAATGAGGTATGAGGCAAATAAGTGAATTGGCGCTCACGCCAGTAAATGTATTCATACTCTGACAACGCTTGCATTTGATTTCAACCTCGCTGTCCACTAACAATCCCTTGAAAAGAAGTTTTTTGCATGTCGCGCATCTATATTCTCGGTAATTATTTTCCATATATGGGAATTCAATGCTCGTACTCATATTATAAGCCCACCAAAAATCCGTGTCAAATTTTTAATTTAAAATTTTATTTTTTCAAATATGTGGTTGCAAAAACATAAAAAAGCCAAGGTATTTGCCTTGGCTGTAACCTGCGTATCTTTTTGTATCACAATATTTTAAGCTTTTTAAGCCAATACTGCCATACTGGCTCGAGCGTGAGATCTTTTATCTCTTCTGGTAAAAGCCAGCGCGCGTCTTTTGTTTCTTTTTTATTAGGACGCAAAACCCCCAAAACCGTGCATTCAAAAAGATACCAATAATGAACGCCTACTCCCCTTCTGCACATATTCCAATCAAGCTTTTCGGAAAATCGAAGCTTGTGTGATACAACATAGAGCCCAGTTTCTTCGTACACTTCGCGAAATAATGCTTTTTGGGGATCTTCCTCTATCCCTCCGTCTTCGTCTATATGCCCCGCAGGCCCTGCCCAGCCATACGGAGGCTTTGCCCTGTCAATAAGTAAAATTTTTCCATTTCTCTTTATGCATGCGCCAACAGAAAAATGCATTGGCACTTCATTCACTAAAACTATTTTTGGCTCCGGCATTTTTATTCCTCCAAAATGGCTTATATAAATATAAAGGAATTATACAATAATACTGCAATAATCTATACATGTCAACGCAAAAACCGCTTCATATAAATCCACAATAGAAAAAACCATCCAGCAAAGATGGTTTTACATCTATTGGTTCATACCAGGGACATATGGACGATGTTTTCTTCTGCGCGAAATATTGAGCCGGGCCACCTCGCGCTCCATTTTTGCTACAAGAGCGGTATAGTTCACGTCTTCGGTATTTTTTGCTTCCTTTAAAAGATTTTGAGCTCGTATTTTTGCTTCATTGGCTCGCGCTTCGTCAATTTCCTCCGCTCGCTCGGCAGTATCGGCCAAGATAATAATTTCATTGTTATTCACCTGAATAAACCCGGAAGATACGGCCATAGGAATTTCCTGTCCGTCTTTTTTTAATATCAACTCTCCCGCGTTCAACATTGACATAAGCGGAATATGATGCGGCAAAACAGTAATCTGGCCCTCTGTTGTGGGAATAGTGGCCTCGTCTACCTCGTTTTCATATACCACGCGCTCGGGAGTTACGATTTTGAATTTAATTTTCATACAAATTATAATGCTAATATACCAATGGTAAGAATGTATACGAATTCGTATTTATTCGTATCATTCGCATGCATTCGTATATTGGTATCACATTTTTTTATTTCACCTCTCCAATATTTCCCTTCATATAAAACGCCTGCTCTCCTTTGCTGTCGTGTTTGCCTTCCAATATTTCTTTAAATCCCTTAATAGTGTCTGAAAGTTTTACGTATTTGCCGGAAGTGCCGGTAAAAGTCTCCGCAACGAAAAATGGCTGCGATAAAAATCTCTGGATTTTTCTAGCGCGCGAAACAATAAGCTTGTCTTCGGCTGATAATTCTTCCATTCCTAAAATAGCGATAATATCTTGCAAGTCTTTGTATCTTTGCAAGATCTTCTGCACGCCTCGCGCGATTTCATAGTGTTCTTGACCAACGATTCTCGGATCCAAAATAGTGGATGAGGAATCCAGCGGATCAACTGCCGGATAAATTCCAAGTTCCGACAGACCGCGAGAAAGAACAACCGTTGAGTCAAGATGGGCAAATGTTGTCGCTGGAGCAGGATCGGTCAAATCATCCGCTGGAACATACACGGCCTGCACCGAAGTGATTGACCCTTTGGTCGTTGATGTAATTCTCTCCTGCATTTTTCCCATCTCCGTCGCAAGTGTCGGCTGATATCCCACGGCCGAAGGAATCCTTCCTAAAAGCGCCGATACTTCAGACCCTGCTTGCGTGAAACGAAAAATATTGTCAACAAAAAATAAAACATCCTTTCCTTCTTTATCCCTGAAATATTCAGCCAAGGTGAGTCCTGTGAGCCCTACGCGGAGGCGGGCGCCCGGTGGTTCATTCATCTGTCCAAACACGAGCGAAGTGTTTTTTAAAACCCCGGAAGACGTCATTTCTCGGTACAGGTCATTTCCTTCCCTTGTTCTCTCTCCCACTCCGGCAAATACCGAGTACCCGCCATGTTCAGCGGCGATATTTCTGATAAGCTCTTGTATAATAACAGTCTTTCCCACTCCGGCTCCGCCGAAAAGACCGACTTTTCCACCTTTGACAAAAGGACAGATAAGATCAATGACTTTAATTCCTGTTTCAAAAATTTCCGCTTTTGTGGACTGCTCGCTAAATTCCGGAGCGTCTCTGTGTATTGACCACCTCTCTTTTGTCTTCACTTCATTTTTATTATCAATAGGCTCGCCTAAAACATTCATCATTCTTCCCAAGGTTTCCGGCCCCACAGGAACGGTTATTGGTTGTCCCGTATCAACAACTTTCATATCCCTTTGGAGCCCATCGGTTGATCCCATGGCAACGGAGCGCACCATATTGTTTCCTAGATGCTGCTGGGTTTCTAACACCAAAAAAGAGTCCCCCACCTTGACCTCAAGCGCATTATAAATCCCCGGCAATTTTGATTCAAATTGGACATCAACTACAGGCCCGATAACTTGTTTAATAGTTCCTTGGTTCATAGATATTTGTAATAATTAATGAATTGCGGATTACGGATTACGAACTGTAAAATTTAAAAAAATTCGTAATTCGTAATGCGCAATTTTTAAATTTTTCCAAGAGCCGCCTTTCCGCCAGAAATTTCGGCTATCTCGCGCGTAATGGAAGCTTGCCTGGCTTGATTATACATAAGCGTCAGGTCATCAATCATATCGGTTGCCGCATCGCTTGCCTGCCGCATCGCGAGCATCCGTGCCGCGTGCTCTGATGCGGTGGATTCCAAAAGCGCCTGATAGATCTGTACTTCAATAAGCCTTTTTAAGAAAAAATCCAAGACAATCTCCGGGCCCGGCTCAAACGAGTATTCTTCGTGGTAGAGCACCTCAAGCGCCTCCGTTTTTAATTTTTCTTTTTGTTCTTGTATGGATCCGAGATTTTCGTCTTGTTGCAGGCTGAAAGGAAGGAATTTTTTTATCCTTGGCTCTTGCTTTAATGCCGAAACAAAATCCGTATAAATAATATAGACCTCATCGTATATTCCTTGCAAAAATCCTTTGGTTGCCATCTTGGCTATTGCGGTGATATCGGACACGGTGCCGACCACGTCAGGTTTTACAAATTCCGCGGAAATATTTTTTTTATTTCTGGCAAGCGCCTCTCCTCCTTTTTTTCCAAGAATAATCCACTCATTTTGGATTCCTTTTTTTGCTTCTGCATACTTCATTCCTCTTGCAATAACTTGGGAATTAAAGCCTCCGCACAATCCTCTGTTGGATGAAATAAGGATATAACATGCTTTTTTTGCCGAATTCTTGGACGCAAGAAGAGGATGCATCGCTCCCGAAATTCTTTTAGAAATATTAAGAACAGCGCCATATGCCGTATGGGCGTATGAACGCGACAATAGGACGGCTTGCACGGATCGCCTCATTTTTGACGCGCTCACAAGCTCCATCGCCTTGGTGATTTTTTTCGTATTGCGAACGGAGCGTATTCTTCTCCTGATTATTTTAGTTGATAGAGCCATAACGGAAATTTTCAATTTTTAATTCTCAATTTTCAAAATTTAATCATTTCATTAGTAATTAGGAATTAGTTATTAGAAATTCTATCTTGCAAAACCTTTTTTAAATTCAGTAATTGCTTTCTTCAATTCTTCTTCAATATCTTTGGTAATCTGCTTTTCCTGGATAATTTTCTCCAAAACTTTCCTGCTCTGCGCCTGCATAAAGCGTATGAGCCCTTCTTGGAATAACTTAACTTTTTCAACAACAATGTCATCAATAAACCCGTTGATAGCGGCGTATAAAACTACTACCTCTTCTTCGGCCTTCATAACTTTGAACTGATTCTGCTTTAAAATTTCAGTAAACATTCTTCCCCTGTTAATCTGTTTCTGCGTTGACTCATCAAGATCTGACCCGAACTGAGCGAACGCGGCAAGCTCTCTAAACTGCGCCATATCAAGCTTGAGCTTACCCGCGACCTGCTTCATTGCCTTAATTTGCGCCGCGGATCCAACCCGCGAAACCGAAAGCCCCGTATTAATAGCCGGCCTGATACCCTGATAAAAAAGATCGGTTTCCAAAAAGATCTGCCCATCGGTAATAGAGATGACATTGGTCGGAATATACGCGGAGATATCTCCCGCCTGCGTTTCAATAATGGGAAGCGCGGTAAGCGACCCTCCTCCGTTTTCTTTATTCAGGCATGCCGCGCGCTCCAAAAGCCTTGAATGGAGGTAAAACACGTCTCCGGGATATGCTTCGCGTCCCGGAGGCCTTCGAAGCAAGAGTGAAACCTCCCTATATGATACCGCGTGCTTGGAGAGATCGTCGTATACGACCAAAACATCTTTTCCCTTATCCATAAAATATTCGCCAATGGCGCATCCGGCAAACGGGGACAAGTACAGCATAGGGGCGGGATCTGACGCGCCTGCCAAAACTATAATAGTATAGTCCATAGCTCCTCGCGCTTCAAGCTCTCCTATGATTCTTGCGATCTTTGATTCTTTTTGCCCTATGGCGACATAAATGCAGATCATATCCTGCCCTTTTTGATTTACAATGGTGTCAATGGCAATAGCGGTTTTTCCTGTTTGGCGGTCTCCTATAATCAACTCTCTTTGCCCGCGCCCAATAGGAATCATCGCGTCAATGGCAATAATTCCAGTTTGAACCGGCTTGGTGACGGGCTCGCGGGTTATGACGCGCGGAGCGATTTTTTCAAGAGGGTACGAAGCGTCTGCCTTGATTTTTCCTTTTCCATCAAGAGGCTCTCCCAGAGAATTCACCACTCTTCCGATAAAATTTTGCCCAACAGGAATCTCTAAAATTCTTCCTGTTTTTTTTACAATAGTCCCTTCGCTCACTTTTGAAAAATCACCCAAAATAATAGCTCCGACAAAATCTTCTTCAAGGTTCAAAACGACTCCAAACACTCCGCCTCCAAAATCAAGCATCTCGGATGCCATGGCGTGGCTAAGCCCCGAAATCTTCGCGATGCCATCGCCTACTTCAATAACGGATCCCACCTCTTCCATGGTGGCTTGCGTTTTGTATTTCGTAATTTGTTCTTTAAGATTTTCTATTATCTTGTCTTTATTCATATAATAAATTCATTTATTGGGTCAATTGTTTATGCAAATGTGTGAGCTGGGTTTTTAAGCTGGCATCTATAATGGCATCTTGAATTTTAAAAATTACTCCGCCCAAAATTTCATTATCAACTTTATGATGAAGCTCGATTTTTTTCTCTGTAATTTTTTCCAAGCCCAAAATAATCTCTTTTCTTTCATCGCTTGAAAATTCATGGGCAGATCTCGCCTCAATACCGAGGATTCCTTCTTGAGAGTTGTAGTACTTTTCAAATTCCAAAATAATCTGGCTAGCCCTGCTTATATCCCCCCTTATCCCCAAATATTTTACAAAATTTTGAATTGCGATATCCAAATCATGCGAAGATGCGGTTTGTGTCATCTCGTAGAGCGCCTGTGCGTATTGTTTTGGGCTTATCTTCATGAAATAAATATTTATAGCTTTCCTTTTTTCGCCTCATCTAAAGCTTTTTTTACAAGTTCTTTGTCAATTTTTTTATCAACGATTTTTTCTAAAAGTTTTGTTGTAGCCAAAACGACCAAATCCGCGGTTTCATTTTTGATGCCTTGAACCATTTTTTCCTTTTCTAGTGTTATCTGCCTCTTGCCGTCTATGACAACTTTTTGTACCTGCAGCTTTGCTTCATTTATATTTTTTTCGCGATCAGAAAGCGCCAAAGACTTTGCCTCATCAAGGATTTTTTGCGCGGCTCCTCTCGCGTCGGCTATCGCCCGCCCCCTCTCCTCTTCGGATTTTTTCAAATTATCCGAAATGGTCTTTGCCTCTTCCAAGCTCTTTTCAATGGTCTTTGTGCGCTCTGACATTTTTTTGGCCAATGGCTTGAGGGCAAAAAACCAAAGAACCGCGACCACAATGGCAAAATTAACCATCTGCGCCACTATAAGCTTCCAGTCTATATGAAATGTTTGGATTATGGATTCCATAATATTATATAAATTCGAAATTCGAATATCGTACTTCAACTTTACTCAGGACGACCCTGAGCTTGTCGAATGGGTCGAAATCCGAAACAAATTCAAAAATTTAATAACTAAAATGTTTTGGATTTTAAAATTTGAAACATTGTTTCGAATTTCGTGCTTCGCCCCGATCATTCGATGGGGCGACCCGTCGTATGACTGGGTCGTGCTTCGAATTTTAATGATGCTAAATTGAAAACGCGATAACCAGCGCGTAGATCGCGATAGCTTCAGCAAACGCCGCCATCAAAAGCATGGGTACCAAAATCTTTTGAGTCGCCTCGGGGTTCCTGCCGATTGAACGCATGGCTTCCGCGCCGATTTTTCCAATAGCCCACGCGGGAAAAAACGATCCAAGGCCGATGGCAAGCGCCTTGGCAAGCACATCTAAATTTTCCATATTCTTTCTCCTTGCAAAATCTATTTTCGCAAATACATTTTGCTTAAATTATTTATACTATCTAGTTTATTGGCTCGTGTCATTGCGGACACGATTTGAAACCCATCTGCCAGATCTCAAATCGTACTCGCAGTGGCCTAATGCGCCTCATTATGCTCGGCCGTCATAACAGAAAGGAATACGAGCGTCAGCATAGAAAAAATAAGCGCCTGAATAATTCCGACAACAATCTCCAAAAAAATAAAAGGGATTGGAATAACATACGCAAAAATAGCCGCCATGGCTCCCAAGAGCACTTCTCCGGCAAAAATATTCCCAAAAAGACGAAATGAAAGCGAAGCCACCTTTGCTATTTCCCCAACAATTTCAATAAGGCCTACGGCGAACTGTACTGGAATAAGAATAATTGATGTATACTGTTTTTCTTTAAAAATTTTTTTAGGCAGCCCTAATATAAGCTTTATATTAATAAACTTATTGATGTGCCCCCACGCCGTCGTATACACAACTCCGAATATATGCGTGAGTACGACTGCCATTATTGCCAAAGCCAAAGTTGTGTTGAGATCTGCAGTTCCTCCTCGAAAAAATGGAATAAAAACTTTGCGTGATCCCTCGCTTCCAAAAAAACCAATGCTTCCAACTCCGGGAAAAAGCCCAAGCCAATTGTTTAAAAGAATAAAAATAAACAAAGGAAGAACTATAGGCAAAAATCTCATTGTCTTTTCTCTTGAGCCGGTTACAGAATCGGCGAGATTGAACGCTCTCTCTAAAATAATTTCCGCTATATTTTGTATGCCTTTTGGAATCTGCTTAATTTTCGCTCGAATAATAATGGATACAATAATAATGACGCAAACAACCGCCCAAGAATTTATAAGAGAATTTGTCACAGTAAAAGATCCTATATGAAAAATGGGCTCAGCAAAAAGCGTTGGCGTCTGCGCTGTTTCTTCCATTTTTGTACTTTCGGTATTTGACATCGAATTATTTTACTTTACTATCATTGTTATTTCTTTTTTCCTTTTCTGTCTTTTTCGTAATTTGAATTCCTTTGCGTATTATGCCGACATTGGTTATGACAAAAGCCACTCCCACGCAAACTACAGTAAGCCATGGTTTTGTTTGATATCTTGAATCGAGCCATTTTCCTAAAAGAAGCCCAAGGATGACCGGCACCACAAGCCATCCGGATATATCAATCATCATGCCGGAATACTCCTTCCACCACATTGTGCGGAGCTCTCCTTTTTTGTCCATTTTCTTATATTAAAAAGGTGATGAAAACATTTTCACCATCATGTAAATTGTAACTATCCATGCCAGTTTGTCAAGACTCATAAGAAAGATGTTATTTAAAAGTTAAAATCGGACAATCTAAAAGCTAAAATCGGAGTTTTTGATAAAATCAGGATATTTGTCATTCCGGCCCCGGAGCCGGAATCCAGAATAAATTCACACCGCCGTTCGTTAAAAACCTCATATTTATAAGGCAATCTATATATTTGTTTCTGGATTCGCCCGATGGCTATCGGGGGAATGACAAAGGGAAAATGGCAATTTCAGAGAACTTGCTAATAGTCCGATTTTAACATTTAATACTCCGATTTTATCTTTTTCCTAACAGACCCATAAGAAAGAAGGGCAACTAAAGGCTGGATTTGGCTGCTCAAAAAAATAAGGCACATAATTTTGTGTGCCTTGTATCTTTGCCTTAGCGGAAGGCGAAGATACTTTTGGTATAGAACTCCTGCTCTTTTGCGCCCATAAGGCCAAAACCAGAATTCACCACCAGCGCAACGCTTTTCTCGGGTTTTTGCCCGTAGTTGCGAATGCGTTGGACTAGCTGTTTTAAGGCGCCAAAGGCGATGAGAGCAGATGGTTCGCTGGCAATGGTTGGGTTAGCGGGACTCAAGACGCGAGCTGCCGCTTCAATCTGAGACGCTCTATCTACCTCAATAAACTCCACCGCGCTCACATCTTGAAACTTCTGATTTGCAACTAAAGAATACAAACAAGGCGAGAGCGGCGAATAAAAGCCTGTGAGCTTTGGCGCTTCGGGCTCATCAGGACGCATGCGAGGTCTGCCGTTTGGTTCTCCTTTCTTTGGAAAAAAAGGCACCATCATATGGTCTCCATGGGGCAGGGCCGCCACTACCTTTGCCCGCCCTTGACCGAAGCGCTCCATGCCTCGGATAACACCGAGAAGGAAGTTGCCTGTCCCAAGAGGCAGGATAACGTAGACATCGGCATCTTTGAGTGTCGCGTTTTGCTCCAGCTCTTTGCGCAAGAAATGGAGGCACTGCTGTGCCAAAAGGGAGTACATAAAAACCCCTACGCCATCCCAGCCATCGGTAACCTGCCAATAATGTTCTTGTTCATTTGATAAAGCAACAAACACGTGGTAGAGCTGTTCTCTTGAAAGAATGGCTCCGCTACCCGTGGCAATAGGCGCCACTCGGCATTGAAGTGAACGGAGCATTACCACTATTTCGGGCGGCGCAGACGCATCCACCATACAATAGACAGTTTTCCGTTCTGTTTCATCCACGGTGGCGTTCCAGCGGTGTACTAACTTGGCTAAACTAAATCCGGCATTACCGGCTGTCCAAAGCGCCATGTGGTTAATCTTGTGTTCAATCGCCAAGGACAGTACCGCCCAAGATCTCAAATCCTTGAGGGTACCCGACCAAATGTAGGGAGACAAATCAAGAGTCCAAACACCTCCAAAACCTGAAAACTTAGCCAGATGTTCCATTTCAAAGAGCGCTGGCTGGCCACAGGGGAGTAACAGTCTCCGAGAAAATACTGTTTCAAGCAATTCCTGTGGATCGTGATTGGTTTTACCCTGTTTGTATCCAAGGAATAAATCCTTGAATCCTTGACGTAATCTTTCTTCCACAATACCATCTGCCTCCGGTAGAATAGTGGCAAAGCATGAAGAAAGATCAGACATGCCCTTGAAAAACTCATGTTGTTTGTATCGTTCCACGCATTTTTCACAAAGACGGTGACCCGTCTGGTATTGTCCGTGCGATTCTCCGCACACAAAGCAACGAGCTTTCCACTGGTTACCAAAGGCAAATGATGGTTCAGTCATCATAACAATTTCTCCGTCAAAAAAGAGTTTCTCGGTTGTTAAAGAACAACGACAATATTAAAATAG
>CAYJWS010000030.1:0-13666 GCA_964373925.1 uncultured Gammaproteobacteria bacterium | reverse complement strand
CAACCGCATTAATTATTAATCCACAAAAGGTAACTGGAATTGTGCAACAGTACATTTCTTGACATTATACGCAAAGTAGTTTATAATTTTTTATTAACTCATTGTTCTTTGAAAAAAGTATATTTATAGTATTTTACAATAAATATACAAATAAATCCAGTTTATCTTAGTCAGTTATGGAAAAGAAATTGGGAGTAGCGATGCAAATCTACAATTACCGTGATATAAGTGTTCCGATAAAAGTACGTAAAATCTCGTGCCTTTATATTACAGGGTTGCCTATTGGATGGATACAATTTTTTTCTCGCGATCAAGTTGATGAGCTAGTTGCATCTATTACTAGTGAGAAAAAAGAAATAAGATTTCCATTTATTATTCGAGTTGCCTGTATTCCAGACAAGTCCTCGATGCCCACTGTTTATGTTGAGTCAAACTATCAAGAAGGGGAGTTGAGAAGTTCAATAGATAGGATTCTGAATAAAGACTCGAGTATCACTCACCTGATTTTGCAGCAAGCCACACCTAAAGATGCAGGAAAGGATAAAATATCCGGCAGAGTCCTGTTCGAAGATTCTCGTTCATCTCCCCGTGAGATTCTCATAGAGTTTTATAAGGGATCCCGTAGCACTGGGATACTCAACAACCTAAGTGTCCAGAATCCAAATTATTTGAGATTTGAAAAGTTTTCTGGAAGACTGCTTGTTCCAGTAAGTGATATAAAAGAATCATTTATCACGCAATTCGAGGTAAGAGAGCTGCTCAGTCGCCTCCATGCTCATAGTGAATCTTTCGTGTTTGTTCGGGATATTGTACGCACGGTTTTTAAGAGAATGGATGAACCAGTAAGCATCGAGTTTTCTTTCCGAGGAGGCAACTTACTTTTCACAGACATTGATTAAAAAAGGCGATCATGGAATCGCCTTTTATTTTTCAAAAAAACGGGAACGACGGGGCTTCCTCCCAAGGCGGATAAACTTCTCGCCCTGTTTTTCAAACAAAAAAAGTTTGTATGCGAATATGCGGCAACCAAACTTTTTACTGGCGGGAACGACGGGGCTCGAACCCGCAACCTCTCGCGTGACAGGCGAGTGCTACTAACCAATTGAGCTACGTTCCCAGGATCTTGAAACCCGTAACTTAAAACCTAAAACATAATGAGTTTCAAGTTTCGGGTTTCAAGTTTTACAATGTTACTTTCTTTACCTGTGCGACGATTTTTGAGAAAACCAAAGGATGCTTTTCCGCTATTTCCGCGAGGACCTTTCTATCAAGACCCACATTTGCTTTTTTCAAAGCGTCAATAAATCGGGAATACGAAATTCCGTGCTCTCGGCAGGCGGCGTTTATTTTTATATTCCATAACTGCCGAAAAGATCTCTTTTTATTCTTTCGGTCGCGGTAGGCGTTTACCCCGGCCTTAAGGACAGCGGGTCGTGCCTGGCGTATAGTGCTTTTTCTTCGCCAACGATATCCCTTTACTTTGGATAAAAGCTTTCTTCGTTTTTTAAGATGTATGACTGCTCGTTTTACTCGGGGCATATTGTCTTGAAGCTTATAACTTGTAACTTGAAACCTTTAAGTTGTATGTTTCAAGTTTCAGGTTTCATGAATTAATTATACGGAAGGAGCTGTCTGATTATTTTGTGCTCGGTTTTTGCCATACTGTGGAGCCTTCGCTTGTTTCGAGTCACCTTTCCTGATTCGCGGGCGTTGAAATGGTCTTGTCCAGCTTTCTTTTTTAAAATTTTTCCGGTCTTGGTAATTCTAAACCGTTTTGCCGTTGCCTTGTGGGTTTTTATTGACATATATGGATGAGTTAGTAGTTTGTAGTTGGTAGTGAATAGCGTTTTAAGTTTTTTTGGCGATGATTGTTGAAAATTTTCCGCCTTGGAACGCTATTGCTTGTTCAATTTTTATGGGCATCCTCTTTTCAACTATGCTGATAAATTTTTTTATAATATCCATAGCAATATTTTTTCTTTGAAGCTCGCGCCCTCGAAGCTGAAGTTCTATTTTTACCTTATCGTTATTCTGCAAAAAATTAATTGATTGGTTTGCCCTTGTGTTCAGGTCGTTTTCTCCTATGGTAAGCGAAAGCCGAATGCCTTTGATTTCCACTTTTTTCGCTTTTGCCTTGCTTTTTTTCTGCTCCTTTTCGATCTGGTATTTGAGCTTGTTGTAATCGTGGATTTTTGCGACCGGCGGGCTGGCAAGGGGGGAGACCTCTATGAGGTCGAGCTCTCGTTCCTGCGCCATGCGAATTGCCTTTTGGGTATCCACCACTCCGTGGTTTACGCCCTCGTCATCAATAAGGAGTACCTGCGGACTTTTGATTTCTAAATTTATGCGATGAAGTTTTATTTGCGGTTCGTATCTTTGATATCGATATTTTTTTCTTATTATTCTCAAGGTATTTGGGGTTATGAGTTAGATACATTATTTTTAATTAAAAATTCTTTTTTATCCTTCCTCCATTTTTTAATCTGAACTTCTCTTCTGCAGGCATCTAGGTTGTTATCAAATTTTTCAAAGTATACTATTTGCGCATTTCCGTGGGTTTGGATATATTTTGCTCCGTGGCCGGAATTATGCGTCTTAATTCTTCTTTTTAGGTTAGTGGTTTTGCCAGTATATAATGTATTATCTTCACATCTGGCCAAGTATACAAAATATATTTTTCTTTTTTTATCCATATTTTTTATGGAAGCCTCTCGGCAGGGCTTGAGGCGCCATTCGACTCAGCCATTCGAATTATTGAAGATGGTCGGAGTTACAAGCTTCAGCGAGTAACGGAGACCATGAGCGAAGCTTTTATTATAAATAGTGCCCTTCGGCAGAGCTCAGGGCACCACTCGATTCGCTCCCGTTGGTCGAAGGCTGAAGTATAACGAAGGCCGAAGACCACGAGTGAGCCCGAAACGAAGTCGAGGGCGAATCGAGTGGTGGAGATGAGGGGAATTACACCCCTGTCTAGAGACGAGGTTTACAATAGTGCTACAGACGTAGTCTATTTTGACAGTTTCGGCATGCGAATAAGAAATAGACAAAAGCGCGCATGCTAAAGCCCTGAAGTTTCAATATCCTCCTAAGGCGCGGAGAATACCTAGCCCAAAAAATGACACCGGTGACTGCCTATTGGGCGTTGGCAGGCCGATGGCAACGGGTTTTTAGGCCATTGCAAAAGCTAAGGCAGGAGCCTTGAAAGACTCTTGTATCTTAGATATAAATGATTTTGCATTTATAATTTGAATGGATGTTTTCTCCTCGCTTGCGCTCGGAGCGCCTTTCGGCGCGAGTAACCACTCATGCTCGGTCTGCCTATTGTAAAGATCAGAATCTATCGATTATAAGCATCCCCAAATGAAAATTTTCAATTTCCAATTTCTAATTTCCAATATATATCAAATCCATTTTTAGGATTGAAGATTATTTGAAAATTGAGAATTGAAAATTGAAAATTTTTTAAACACTAGATTAATATTTATTTCTCATTTTATGCCGTATCTCCTTATTTATATCTTTTTTCTTAAGATCCGCCCGCTTATCATATTTCTTTTTTCCGCGAGCTACTCCTATGTCTATTTTAACTAAACTTCCTTTAGTATATACTGAAAGTGGCAGAATTGTCAAGCCGGATTCGCGCGTTTTTGTTTTCAAATAAATAAGCTCTTTTTTATTGAGCAAGAGCTTTCTTGGACGTATGGGATCGTAGCGTGACAAGAGCTTTCCCGCGTGTTTATAGAGGGAAATGTGGCAGCCGACAATCCATGCTTCGCCTTTTTGGTCAAGGGAAATATAGCTTCCGGTGAAGTTGACGTGCCCGAGTTTTGCCGACTTTACCTCTTGCCCGGACAGCACAATACCCGCCTCGAATTTTTCAATGACATAGTAGTCGTGCAAAACCCTTTTATTATTGGCGATATTTGGCATAATTTCATTATGGTAATAGTATGATGTAGTATACTGTAAAAATACATATTATGGAATATATGCATTGGCATATTTTTTGGAATTTTTGTATAATATATATATCAATATGATCGATAATTCACAGCAAAAAGTTGTTGTAAACATTTCTACCGCAACCATAGTAAAGGTGATCGCTTTTTTAATATTGCTTTGGTTTCTTTACTATATCCGCGATCTTCTTATTGTTGTTTTTGTGGCAACACTTCTTGCCATGGCGCTCAATCCTATAGTGAACTGGCTGAATAAGAAAAAAATTCCAAGAATTTTTTGCGTACTCATTATATATATTTGTCTTTTTACGATATTTTTTGGGACTATTGCCTTGATTATTCCTCCGCTCGCTAATGAGGTCCAACAGATTACTTCAAATTTTCCAAGCCTTTGGGAAAAATTTATGACTTCTTTTTCCGGAGGAGAAAATTTTGATTCCGAAAACGAGATTGTGAACGCCATTCGCGACCAGCTCGGATCGGCGCAGGAGCTATTGAGCACGTCGGCGACTAATATTTTTTCGTTTATACGCAATGTTTTTGGAAATTTTATTTCTTTCATGCTTATTTTTGTTCTCACCTTTTATTTTTTGGTTCAGGAAGATACAATAAAAAAAGCTTTTAAGCATTTTACCCCGCAAAAATACCAGCCGTATATGAATGACGTGCTCACTCGCATGCAAGAGCGCGTAAGCATGTGGCTTCGAGGACAGCTTATTTTAGTTTTCATTGTGGGGTTTTTAGTCCTTGTGGGATTAAAAATACTCAATGTAAAATATTTTTTGCTTTTAGCGCTCATTGCTGGAATTTTTGAGATTATACCATATATCGGCCCGATTCTTGCCGCGGTTCCGGCGGTGTTTATCGCGTCGGTTGAATCGCCGTGGAGGGGGCTTGCGGTTATTATACTTTTTTGGCTCATACAGCAGATGGAAAACCATCTCATTGTCCCAAAGGTTATGCAAAAGATGATCGGGCTTAATCCAATAGTAATCATTCTCGTGATTTTGATTGGCGCAAAACTCTATGGATTTTTGGGGATACTTGTGGCAGTTCCGACCGCCGCGGCGTTGAGCGTTATTGTAAAAGACGTTTTTGAAAAAGGCGATACTCAAAAAGACGCGAGCGCGCCGTAGGGTGGTTACATTGAGACTATGGGGGGATTGTCATCCCGTACCCCCGATAGCTATCAGGGGATCTAAAAAATAAAGTATGTTGATTTACTGATTCCGGCTCCCCGCCATTCGACGGGACAGGCAGGGGCCGGAATGACAATTTACAAACGATTGCAAAAATATCAATTATATTGTAGGATACTCCAAATTATCTAAATCGAATAGGTATAACTCAAGAGCAAGTTCTGAACTCTTTTTCCGGAAAGCCTTGGGGAATTAAATTAATGACTCGTCCTCCGTAGTCCCGCGGCCGCGGGACGAAGGAGGATTAACAAAACAGTATGCAAGAAGATCTCATGCCCAAGCTTATATCCCTTTGCAAGAGAAGGGGTTTTATTTTTCCATCATCGGAGATATATGGCGGCATTGCCAATGGCTGGGATTACGGCCCTTTGGGCGCGGAGCTCAAAAATAATATTATGCAGGCATGTTGGAAGCGCTTTGTGCAAAGGCGCGATGACGTTGTGGGTATTGATGCCGCGCTTATTATGAATCCAAAAGTGTGGGAGGCCTCGGGGCATCTGAAGAATTTTTCCGATCCCTTGGTTGATTGCAAAAAATGCAAGAATCGTTTTCGCGCGGACGAAGTTACCCCCCCATCCCCCCCTCATGAGGGGGGGGAGAGAGGGGGGGTATGCACAAATTGTGGCGGGGAGCTGACACCGGCGCGGCAGTTTAACCTTATGCTCAAAACATTTTTAGGTCCCGTTGAAGATGAAACAGCAACCGCGTATTTCCGGCCGGAGCTCGCGCAAGCGATGTTTACGGACTTCAAGCTTATTCAGCAGTCTTTGAGAAAAAGAATACCTTTTGGCATCGCGCAGATGGGAAAGGCTTTTAGAAATGAGATCACTCCGGGAAATTTTATTTTCCGTACACGCGAATTTGACCTTATGGAAATTGAATATTTTGTCCATCCAAAAGATTGGGAGAAATATTTTGATATGTGGCTTGAAGAGATGAAAGAATGGTTGAAGTTTCTGGGAGTGAAAGACCATGAAGTAGAATTTCATGAAATTCCAGAGGGCGAGCGCGCGCACTACTCTAAGCGCACTATTGATATTGAATATAAATACCCATTTGGGCTTAAAGAGTTGTATGGGTTGGCATACCGCACGGATTTTGACCTCAAGAGTCATATGGAGGCGAGTGGGGCTGATTTGACCTACGAAGATCCGGCCATAAAAGAAAAATATATTCCGCATGTGATTGAACCGACATGGGGAATTAATAGATCGCTTCTCGTAACACTTTTGAGCGCTTATCATGAAGAAAAAGCGCCAACATCCGAAAAAGGCGAGAGCGACACTCGAATTGTTCTAAAAATTCCAAAAGCTTTAGCTCCGATTCAAGTTGCGGTTTTGCCGCTTTCGAAAAAGGACGAGCTCTCCAAAGTCGCGCATGAAGTTGAAAAAAAGTTGCGTGAACATTTTGTGGTTGAGTATGACGAGACGCAAAGCATTGGCCGGCGCTATCGCCGACAGGATGAGATTGGCACGCCCTACTGCGTTACAGTGGATTTTGATTCTTTAAAAGACAAAGCTGTAACTGTTCGCGACCGCGACACTATGAAGCAGGAGAGGATTAAGATTGAAGAATTGGTGGAATATATGAGGGAAAAATTTTAAAAATATTTTGATTGATTATGTATCAAAAAACAAAAAATATTTTTATAGGAATAGGAATTATAATTTTCTGTATTATTTTACTCCCGGTAGCAATTGACCGATTTTTTGAATCTTATAATAATACCCATCCAATTTTTAATTTAATAAATTTTTGGATGTTCTCTGGATTAAATTGCGGCACTTGGATTTTTTATAATATTATTTTTGCAACATTTGGAATAATTCTTTTCTTTATTTATATATATTCTTTAAAATATTATAAAAACTTAGTCGTAAAAAATAAAATAAAAGAGTCTGATTATAAATTTTGGCGGTTATATAATATTTTCTATCCACTAATGGGATTTTTTATTATTACTTTTTCATTTCTTTGATTTTTAAGTTACTGTTTAGGGAAATAATTTTTTTCTATGTATAACAAGATAAATCTCAAAAACGGGCTTCGGCTCATAACGGTGCCAAACAAGGGAACAAAGGCCGTGACGGTTCTCATTCTTTTGCCCGTTGGCTCGCGGTATGAGACAAAAGACATTGGCGGGCTTTCGCATTTTATAGAACACATGATGTTTAAGGGCACGGAAAAAAGGCCCACATCATTAGACATATCAAAGGAGCTTGACGGCATAGGCGCGGAGTTTAACGCGTTTACTTCAAAAGATTACACGGGATACTATATCAAATCATCCGCGGATAAAGTTGAGCTTGCGTTTGACATCCTCTCTGATATGCTTTTTCATTCCAAGATTGACGAGGCAGAGCTTAATAAGGAGCGGGGAGTGATTGTGGAAGAAATCAATATGTACGAAGACAATCCACTTATGTATATTGAGAGCCTTTTTGAGGAGCTCATATTTGGCGATCATCCGCTTGGCTGGCAGATCGCAGGAACACGCGAGGCGATAAAGACCGTGCCTCGTGAAAAGATGATGAAATATTTTGAGCATTATTACCAAGGGGCAAATATGATTATTACAGTTGCAGGAAATATCAAAGAAATGCAGGTTAAAAAGCTCGCGGAAAAGTATTTCGGAAAAGTGGGAGAAAAAGACTTTAAAAAATTTCCAGAGTTTAAAGAAAGCCAGACAAGCCCCAGAACCGCCTTGAGTTTTAAAGAAACGGAACAAGTCCAGCTGTGCCTAGGCTTTCCGGGAGTTTCATATTTTGATAAAGAAATATACGCGCTTCAGATTTTAAGTATTATTTTGGGTGGGAATATGAGCTCGCGGCTTTTTGTAAATATCCGCGAGAAATACGGACTGTGTTATTTTATCCGCGCTTCCGCGGAGATATTTCATGACGCGGGAACGTTTGTCGTGCACGCCGGGCTTGATAAGTCCAGAATACACGACGCCATAAAACTTATAATAAAAGAGCTTAAAGATGTATGGGACGCGGGGGTTACGGAAAAAGAGCTTCAGTCGGCAAAAGATTTTTTGAAAGGAAAGGTGGACTTGCGGCTTGAAGACTCGGAGAGCCTTGCCGACTGGTTTGGCAAACAGGAGCTTTTTTACGGAGAGCTCTTGACTCCGGAAGAAAAGCTCAAGAAATTTATGAAAGTGACGACAAAAGATATATTGGATGTGGCGAAAAAAATTATTGATCCAAAAAAGTTTAATCTCGCCCTCATTGGGCCGTTTAAAGACAAAAAAGAATTTGAAGACATCTTGAAACGTGAAACATAAAACTTGAAACATGTGAATTTATTTTTATGATTGTTTTGTGTATGGGTTTCAAGTTACAAGTTATAAGTTTCAGGAAATATGCGTATCGGTATTGACTGCAGGACAATTGTAGATTCAAAAAATAATGAGCGAGCTGGTATCGCTCATTATTCTTATTATTTGGTGAAAAATATTTTGAATATTGACACTATAAATCAATATTTTTTATTTTTTTCGTATAACGCTGATCCTCCGAAAGAGTTTTTGGCGTCCAATGTCACTATTGTCCATTTTCCTAAAAAAACGATTCCATTTATATCTTCCCATCTAATTTTTGCGCGATGCATTAAAAAAAATAAACTGGATATTTTTCATTCTCTTTCTGGAAGTCTTCCATTATTTTTAAAAACTGCAAGCGTAATTACCATCGCGGATCTCTCTATGTATGTAAATCCAAAATGGTTTTTGCCAAAGAATGATTTTCTTTGGAGAAAAGTTATTATTCCCCAAAGCATAAGACGGGCGAAGAAAATTATTGCCGTATCAGAGAACACGAAAAAAGATATTATTCGTTTTTTTCATATAGACGAGAAAAAAATTATTGTGACGCATCTCGGAGTTGAAATGCAAGATGTCGCAGATGATAAGGCCGCGGAAATATTAAAAAATTTTGATTTAATTGGGAAAAAATATTTTCTATTCATCGGCACCATAGAGCCGAGGAAGAATATTATGAATATTGTTAAGGCGTTTGAAGAATTGGTTGCGAAAGATTCCCTCACCCCCCGTCCCTCTCCCCATGGGGGAGAGGGTGGCCAAAGGCCGGGTGAGGGGGAAATGACAAAAAATTATTATCTTGTGCTTGCAGGCGGGCTTGGCTGGAAATATGATCCGATTTTGGACGCAATAAAAAAATCTCCGGCCGCTCAATATATACAATACATAGGATATGTAAGCGTTGAAGAAAAGCTGGTATTGTTAAAAAACACACAGTGCTTTGTCTGGCCGACCCTGTATGAGGGATTTGGCCTGCCGGTGCTGGAGGCAATGAGTTTTGGAGTTCCTGTCATCACCTCAAATAATTCATCGCTTTCGGAAGTCGGCGGAGACGCTGCTCTATATGTTCACGCGGAAAATGTGAATGAGATCGCAAGCGCGATGAAGAGCATAATACAAAACAATTCATTGCGAGATACCTTACGAAAAAAGGGAAGAGAGCGGGCAAAATTTTTTGATTGGAAAAAATCAGCCCAAAAAACCATACAAGTATATGCAAGCCTTTATACTATCATTTTGGACGATCGTCCAAAATGATAGTATAAAAAAACCTGTTCATGCGCGAGAGAGTGATGTAGTGCGTCCAAGTTATCTAAAAAGGAGAAATAACGCAATAAATAATACGGCAACTTGCGTGAGATTTCCTGTAATAAAATTTACAGGGATTTTTTTTGGGTCAAAATGCATGCGCTTGTGGAATGCATCATAGATAAGAAGCCATTTATTTTTTGTAAGTTTTGCCAACCCCATAAGATAATCAGGAGCAACCGCGCCTAAAGCCCCAAACATAGCGGGGTAGGGATTTTGTTGTTTTTTAAAAAGTATAAGCAAAAAAATCCCTACAAAAATCGTATCAATAAAAACTATGGTAATATATTTTTTTCCGTCACGCGTGAGGCGTATGGGCTTTGTTTCAAAGTCTTGATATCCGTTTGGATCAAAGTGGGGGATTCTATCAAGCAAAAAATGCGACGCCATTCCAAAAAGAAAAGCAAGAAATGGGTTTCCTATAGAACCGCCGATAAGCGCGCCGGCGGCAGAATGTACGGTAAGAAACATATAAAATTGATAAATTGAAAAATAGTAGGGGAGGCCCCGCTATACAGCGGGGTCTATGTCCCGCCTTCGCGGGACTGCGAGATTCGCACCGGAGACGTTGCCCCTTCGATGATGGGGCATGCCTATTTGCCCTCCCACCTTTTCTCTAGCTGGGGTGGGATTTGAACCCACGGCCAATGCCTTATGAAGGCACTGCTCTACCACTGAGCTACCCAGCCAAGGAAAAGGTGGGAGGTAAAAAGGTACTACTCTAAAGCTGCCTGCCCGCCGAAGTTCCCCGAAAGCTTGACTTCGGCTGAGCTTAGTCGAAAGCCTTGGGGGACGAAGGTGGGAGCTACCCTGCCATAAAAAAAGCTGTAAGCAATAAGATATAAGTAGTAAGTAAAATATGTGGCATATCTTACAGCTTATGGCTTATAGCTTACAGCTATTTTGGCTTGCCAACTGAAGCTTTGTCTTAAGCAAGCTGGTTCTCTTGAATACTTGTACCCCTTGCCTGCTCCGCCGTAGTAATCTACGGCTACGAAGACTGGACGCCAAGGCTTCGGGGTACAACTTTCGCAAAAGCGAAAGTTGGTAGCGGGGGTGGGATTTTCCGCCCGAGGCGGACCAGCCTTGGGCTGGGAACCCTCCAACTACAAACCACTATTCTAGAATTTATCCTGCTTTGGTCTTAATTAGCGGGGGTGGGATTTGAACCCACGACCTCCAGGTTATGGGCCTGGCGAGCTGCCGGGCTGCTCTACCCCGCGTCGTTCACTTTGCGTTGTGATGTATTCTACTATAACTTAAAATTCATTTTTTTTCAAGTTTTCTTAAAAAGTAGAAAAAAACATCAAATTAAAAATATAATTAAATCGTATAAGATCACTTTTTTTGTTTTTCTATATCTTTTAACACTTGATTTAATTCCTTCATATTTTGTCGATCCATGTATTTTTTAAGATATTCTCCGCGATCAACTTTACTTTTAAAATTTTTAAGCCAAGAAAAAATAACTAAAGCTATTATAATCGAAAAAATTATTTGTATCATAAATTATAACATTTCATGTTTATTATTTAATTTCAATTATTAATTTTTCTACTATTATACTTGCAAGTCGTTTTTCTGTAATATTATTATCGTACAATGGTCCAAAAACAGGATCCAGCCTTACTCCACAATAAGCATAATCAACAAACCACCTTTTATTCTCTATCCACACAGAAAAACTGTCTAATTTTTCTGGAAATTCAATAAGCTTTAATATTTTTGATTCTAATAATCCTATGTCCATAAATTTTAATAATTATAATTTAGATCAATCGACAAAATTTTTTTATTAATTAATGCTTTAATTTATCAACATAAATTGTGAGTATTGATGTTACGAGAGCACTAATCGCAGATATAATAATCGTTCGAATATCTCTTTTTAAAAAGAACCAAGTTTTTTTAGGCAAAGACGCAAATTTATTAAGACCCTTTTCTGTCGCTCGGTAAAAATTAAGACTATAGCTATAATCCCAGCCTGGCATATCTTGAGGAACTTCTTCAATATAACCCCTTGCGATCAAATTTGCAACGGACCGTCGATTACCATGAGCAACCCTATTAAATAAATCAGCAGGAGAAAGTAGGTCACTTTCATATTGAACAACTGCTTTCAAAATATTTTTTTCACTTTTTTCCATATTACATTTCTTTTGACAGTGTATTGAGAATCTCCAAAGATATTTTTTCAAAATCAAACAAGTTTTTTTCAAGTTTTTTATAGAGGCGAGGCGCGCCCTCTTCAAACTCCTCTTCGAGTTTTTCTATTTCTTTTTTTGAAATTTTTTCAAGGTGCTCTCCGTGCTTTATTTTTTCTGAACTATGCTTATATAGCGATTCAAGTTTTTCCTTCCAGAGCTTCTCAAGTTCGATTTCTAAATAATATTTTACAAGATCTTGTGGTTTGTCTATCTCATAGAGCTCAAGCGCCTTAGAAATTCCAACATGAAAGAATGTGTGCTCCGCATCTTTTTGTTCGTGCGTATATATTCCGGGTGTGGCAGTGATTTTCCGAGTGACAAGCTTTTGCGTTAGACCCTCGTCGGAGATTCCTTCTTTGTGCGTTTTTTCATGGACGAGAATGGTGTTATAGAGCATCTGATCGGTATTGAGGTTTTCTAGTTGGTCTTGGGAGATTGCTATTTGGTTTGCTTCGGGATCATAATATCCCAAAATTCCTTTTGAAGTTTCGCGAACGAATACTTTGTCTGATGTTAGCCCTGCTGTTGCGAGCGCCATTTCAAGCTTGATAATATGGTGAGCAAGATTTTTTTTCGTCTCTTCATCGTGAGCTTGGTCGTAGGTTTCTTTTAAGCTGTCAAGAAAATCTCTCATGGTGTCAATTTCTTTTGTCTCGCTGGCTTTTTTAGCGTTTTTAGGTATATTTTCTTTTTCATCTATGGTTTTATCATTTTCATTTGATTTTTCAGATTCTCTTTCATCAGCTTTAAATTTTTTAGAATTTTGCAAAGTATCATTTTTTTCAAATGGTATTTCTTTTGATTTTTTTATATTGTTCATAGATTTTTATCTTTCCCATTCCGCGATATCAGGATGAAAATCAACTTGATATTCAGGAATGCCGAGTGAAATGCCGTGGAGTTTGGCTTTATCGTATTGTATTTTATTCTTTCGATCTATATAAAAGACTTTGTCGCGAAAAATAATGTAGTAATGGGTTGCGTTTTTAAAATTGGCATACCATGAATGTTCGCTTTCAAGAGATTTGCTAATCTCATGAGCAATTTTTTGTGCTTCTGTTTCTGGTATTTCAACGGTATGCAATGTCCACTCTGACAGCCAAGGTGTTTGATGTTTTTTTGTAACAGGCTCAACTTTTGTTGAGATAACTTTTACACTTTTGAGCACTTCCTTGCTTGTAAGGGATTCTTCAATAATGATACCTTGATAGTTATTCATATAAAAAAATTTTATTGCCGTTGGTCGGGGTCCCCGCCTCGACTCGCCGGGTTTTGGGTTTCTATAAGTCTCGGCGAGGCAGGGAACCGACACGCCTTTTGGGCATCCCGACATTTGTCGGGACGCGTCTCTTCTTTAATACAGAATGCCGAAGGAGGGACTCGAACCCTCATGCCCTTACGAGCGCACGATTTTGAGTCGTGTACGTCTACCAGTTCCGTCACTTCGGCATACAATTTTTTGTAATAAAATCACACGAGCGGCATAAATGATTTACGTTGATTATATGAAAAATTTGATACAATGTCAATGAAAATGAAATATAATTATGAGGTTGTAGAAAAATTGTCATCCCGCACCCGGATGCGGGATCTAAAAGAATAAAATATATTAATTGACTAGATTCCGGCTCAGTGGCCGGAATGACAATCTTATTTTTTCTGCGGTCACAA
>CAYJWS010000029.1:0-13720 GCA_964373925.1 uncultured Gammaproteobacteria bacterium | reverse complement strand
GCGCTCCCTGCCTGCGCCGAGGCTTCGGCAGGCAGGCGCGCGTGGCACATTAGTCGGGGTTCTGCTGGAAATGAGTCCGAATTTTTTGGTATAATGACCACCATTTCAGATTTGCCGATTATCCAGCTTATTTATGCTTTACGTCTCGTGATGAGTTTTGGTCAAAAGGTGATTCGTGAAACGGAAATTTCTAATGCGTACATTGATCATATTGTAGCTATATATATAATTATGAATTTTTTTAATTCAATTTTGCCAACCATTGACAGCCTTGGAATTTTTGGGTACTGGGTGCTATTGCTCACCTCTTTGGCAGAGTCATTGCCGTTTATTGGGTTGATTGTTCCCGGAACTATTCTTCTGGGTTTTTTTGGTTTCCTATCAGCGCAGGGGTATCTTGATATTGGAGACTTGATTTGGTTTGCGACTATAGGCGCGATACTTGGTGATAGCATAAGCTACTATTTGGGAACAAAGGGAACGCGATTTTTTAGCGATGAAAATACAATATTAAAACAGAGCTACCTACAAAAAGGAGAAAAATTTTTTAAAAAGTATGGAAATAAAAGCATATTTTTGGGAAGGTTTATAGGGCCCCTGCGGCCAATAGTGCCTTTTATCGCGGGCCTCTCAAGTATGGATAAAAAAATATTTGTATTTTGGAATGTGATAAGCGCAGTGCTTTGGTCGGTAACGTTTCTTTTTTTGGGTTATTTTTTTGGAAGCGCATTACCTATTATCGGGGTATGGTCGACGCGCGCGGGGATTTTTCTTGTATTATTATTTCTTTCAACAGTTCTTATTAGAATTATAGTTCGGAAGAGCAAGCAGTTTTTTATATTGCTGGGCTCAATTACATTGTCCGTGCAGGAAGCTATTATTACCAACCCAGATGTAAAAAAATTTATTAATAAACATTTAAGTTTTTTTAAGTTTTTGCAAAAAAGATTTGATAAAAAAAAATTTACCGGACTTCCTCTTACGTTTTTAGGCATATCTTTTGTTTATATATTTTCGCTCGCTCTTGGTATTATTGAAGATATTATTACCTCTGATCAAATAGTTTTTGTTGACGTTAGGGTGGCAAACCTACTGCCTGTTTTTCGGAATGCGTTGCTTATAAAAACTTTTTTTTGGATCACCCTACTGGGCAATTGGCAGATTGTTGTTGTTTTTGCCGTTATAGCTAGCTGTATTTTTATCATATGGAAGAAAAAAAGTTATGTATTGTCGCTCTGGATAACTCTTGCGGGAAGCGAGCTTTTTGTTTTTTTGGGAAAGTTGGCATTTCGCCGCCCAAGGCCCGATGTTGCCGTTTATACTGAAAATTCTTTTTCTTTTCCAAGCGGACACGCCGCGATTGCCGCGGCTTTTTACGGATTTATAACATATATTTTGTTTCGGAGTGCTACATTATGGAGAAGCAAAATTAATATCTTGTTTTTTGGCTTGATTATTATTTTTGCTATTGGCTTTAGCAGGCTCTATTTAGGCGTTCATTTTTTAAGCGATGTGTGGGGCGGATATCTTTTGGGTTTATTGTGGCTGATTATTGGAGTGAGTATTTTTGAGTGGTTTCAATATAACAAAAAATCGTCGCCACAAAATCCTTCGAAAAATACTAAGCTCATTACACGGTTTTTTATTGTCTTTGGGCTAGTTTTTTATATATTCTATGCCAAGAATCACCAACCGCTCTTCCGCGCGCGCGATGAGGCGACTAACAAAATAGTTGTTGATGATGTTTTGGGTGCGTTCAATAAGAACCAATTGCCGGATCAAACGCGCTTTCAGCTTGGAAGCGCCGTATTTCAAGTTGAGGTCGCGCAGACGCAAGAGGAGCGGTCGCGCGGGCTTTCGGGCCGCGCGGGAATGAAAGATAACCAAGGCATGCTTTTTGTTTTTGACCAAGCGGCGTTTCAAAATTTTTGGATGAAGGACATGAAGTTTCCCATCGATATCATATGGATGGATGGCGGTTTTCAAGTAGTTGATATAACTAGAAATCTTTCTCCGCAAACGTATCCAAAAACATTTACTTCGCTCTCCCCCGCCAAGTATGTTTTAGAAATAAACGCGGGTCTTTCTGAAAAGAATAATATACTATTAGGCGACTTTGGCGAGATTTTACAATAAATTACCCCGCAGCAAGCTGACGGGGCATCTACTCCCTGTTATTTTCCCCCGATAGCTATCGGGGGAATCCAGAAACAAGTACAATTACCTTAAGGAAAAGGATATATACATGGATTCCCCTTTTCAGGGGAATGACATTCCGCGGCTCGCCGCGGGGAATTAACCCCAAGAGAGATTAAAAAAGCCTTTATGGAAATTTCCATAAAGGCTTACATGTTGTGTGGCGGACAATAAGGACGTTGTGAATACACATGACCGGCTTAGTCTGCCACAATAACATTGTATTAAAGAACTTGTAAAAAGAGACAGCTCCGGCATAGTGCATAAGCACAAGTGCAGTCTTGTCTCTTTATATTTTTTAGGCGCTCATCTTGCTTTGAGAAGCATCAGAGTCACCCGAATCGTTTTGGCGGGGCGCGTCGCCATCTTTCACTTCAATAATTTTTGTAGAACGGCGAGCCTCGCGTTCGTCTTCGATTTTATTCCATTCATTAAAGATGTGGTTTGCTATTTGCTGGGCGGTGGCCCACCACGCCATTTTGTGGATGTGGCCAATAGTATAACACTCGACGAGCACTACCTCTCCTGTCTTAGCATTGATTTTATCTTTGCCGGTTTTGGGGTCAGCGCTTGGAATCATCTCGGGCTCTGGATGCTTTGCGCGGAAACGCTTTTTGTTTTCAAGAAGCTTTTTTCCCCAGAAAGACTCGGGCCTTCTGTTTGCCTGCTCCACCAAGAGGTAGAGTGCCTGTCGTATGGCGTTGTTCCAGTTGGCAAGGCCAGTGGAAACCTCGGAGCGCCTCCGCTTCCTTGGGAATTGAAGGCGCGGATGAATGGGGTTGCCATTCTTATCAATGGTTCGTAGATGCACTCCGCAGTAGGCACGGAATTTTGCCATTCCTCTGCTATATGCGCGCATTGTAAGCTTTCGAACCTCAACAAGAGTCGTAATGGCCTCATTAAGAAGCTTGGCATCTTGGGCTTTGCTATTTGCAAGCTTCCAGTCGCGTATCATATTGAGCACATCATAGTGGTTTACGTCCGGACCGATTGTATCTTTGATTTTTTCATATCCTTCGCTGAAGTTCGCCTTTGTTTCAAGTTCCGCGCGGTAAGCGCGCAGCGCTTGGATTTTGGCGTGGTCTGGCTCAACGCGGAAGCGGCGAATGTCGCCTATGCCAGCAATAATCTTTGACGCCTGCATGGGCCCGGATCCGACCATGGGTTCAAAAATCCTGCTCCACAGCTCAAGCTTTTCAACGGCCCTAGTAAGGTTTTTCTCGCGGCGTTTTTCTTCTTCTATTGCGGCCGCGAGAATCTTGTCGTTCGCAACTTCTTTATTGCACGCGTCTTCAATGGTTCCTTCCGGATAGAGGTCATCTTCCGAGGTGTATACCATTCCGATCAGCGCTTGCCTGATTTGCTGCTCAATGGCAATGCGGTTTTTCATCGCTCGCCTTCGCAGGTCAAGCTTTTCACGCACTTCAATAAGTTGCCTATCCCACACCTCGACCTCATAAAAAAGTTCGGGATGTTTGATAAACAGGCGCGCTACATTGTAGCCGTCTTCGTCCTTGTCTTCAATTTCGCGATTTTGAGAGAGGACAAAAGGGGTTGCCCGATACACTCTCGCGCCGATTTTTTGGCCTTGCCGGAAGCACGCGGCATTCCATCGGTCGCCGGATCCTCCAAGGACTCCGACCACGGTGTCGCCGGGCATAAGTCCGTCGAACAAAACCGGCACGTGCGTGGCAATAAAAACTTCTTTTCCAAGCTTCATGGTATGATGCTCGGGCACTTTGTCTATATCTTCCGATTCTTTTACTTTCTTCCACTTGACGTGGCGTACGGGGTACGCGTTCGGGTCGTCAGAGCCTTCAATCTTTTTGTGCTTGACCGGAAAAATGCCCCGGATAAAATCCAGCTCATCATCTTCGGTATGAAGATCTACAGCATCGAGCGTTTGTCCGTCTTTTCCAAGAACAGTCACCTTGGTCGGCCTTGGCTCCATATCTGGACCAATGCCTTTCACCCTGTGGCGCGTTCCAAGGATATTACCTCCGGTTCGCGCCATCTTTCTTTTCAAAACTTCTGCCATGAAAACACCTCCTGAAAAATTGGCCTTTGGCCATGCCTAAAAGTTTGTCCATAATTAGGACACAATTTATATAATTGTAATGTGCAAAAGGCAGACAGCGTGCGAATAGTCTAAAAGACATCTCTACGATTGTCTGCCAAAAATTGTAAGGAGACAGTTCATGTTTTGTATTTATATATACACTCAAAGAATCGTCTCCTTTTTTAGAATCTTTTAAAAAACCCTGAAAAAGGAGGCGAGATTTTTGTGCGCATGTATTATTTTCATGCCCATCTCGCCTCATATATACACATGAAAGACACTGCGGGACTTGTCTTTTAGACAGCGTACTTATTGTCTTTCATTTTTGTATGCATATACCATACAAAATATTAGCAGATTTTTTATTCAATGTCAATAGTTGCGTAATTTTACATTGCGTTATAAATAAAGACTGTAGAAAAAGTAATTTTGTCATCCCGAATTTGTTTCGGGATCTCATAACTAGGCGAAGATTATCTGCGTAGATTCTGAAACTCGCCTCGCAATACTTGGCAAGGCGGGCAAGTTCAAAATACAGTATTTTGAGAGTTTTTCTACAGTCTCAAATAATAATAAAAAACAACCCCCAAAATTTTGGGGGTTGTTGCAAAAATAAATATTTATCCCGTTACATTCACTAAGCTTCGCACGACAAACGCTGTGATTGCCCACGCGGTAAAAATAACTGCCAGCCCTACTACGCCCGCGACCACCGCGGCCTTGCCGCTTGCGGTTTTATCTTCGTTTCCGCCCGCGGTCATCATTTGAAATCCTCCATAGAGAACTCCAAGAATGGCGATGATGCTCAAAAATCCGAGTATAACATTGATTATTAAAAAAATAACTTCCCGTACGTCTCGCGTTCCAAGGCCTGAAAATGTTCCATAATTAAGCCCCGTGTTTACCTGGTCTTTGAGGTTTACTGCCATTGCGGGGAGCGCCGCTCCCATGCTTGCGATCGCCGTAAACGCCACGGCAAATTTTTTCATATATATAATATAATGAATTATGCGTTCATTATATCATTCATATCGTAGGGCATCAATAGGATGTTTGAGCGCGGCTTTTCGCGCCGGATATATTCCAAAAACAAGCCCGATAGATGCCGAGACAAAAAGCCCAAGGAGCGCGGCTGACACGGGGAACGAAAATTCCCAGCCCAATGAGCTTATGTTTTTAATAATAAGCGAGGCGAGAAAAGAGAGAGTCGCGCCCAAAGTAACTCCGGCGAGCCCGCCAATGCCCGTGAGTGCGATAGACTCAAAGAGAAATTGAATCAAAATGTCGCGCTCGGTCGCCCCCAGGGCTTTTCGTAAGCCAATCTCTCTTGTGCGTTCGGTAACGGAAACAAGCATGATATTCATAATGCCAATACCACCCACTAAAAGCGAGATTGCGGCAACCGAAACAAGAAAAAGCGTTAACGCCGAAGTTATTACTCCGAGCCGCAGGACAAGATCGGCTTGCGTCTGTACGAAAAAATCGTCTTTTTCAGGATCGGTTATCTCGTGCAGGTTGCGGAGAGTGATTTGCACGTCGCGCACCGTTTGAGAGATATTTTTATCCGAGTCCGCTTCAATGATAAATCGGTGGAAATAATGTATGCCAAAAATATATTTTTGCGCCGTTGTGTAAGGAATAATCGCGGTTTCATCAAAATTAAAAAATGAAGCTTGGCCCTTTTTGGGGAGAACGCCTATAACTCGAAAGCTTTTGTCTTTCATTTTTATTTTTTGGCCTATAGCCTCCGAATCGCCAAAAAGTTCATCTTTTACCTTAGACCCAATCACAACGCCGTTTGAAAGTCCTTTTATTTCTTCTTGGGTGAAAAACTCCCCTGTTTGCGGGTGGAGATCAAATATCTCTCCTACAATCTCAGACGCGCCGAAAAGTGTTAGCCGGTAGGTTTCACTTTGATATGAGGCATTGACCCCTCCAAATACGATCGGCATAATACGTGAAAGCGTTGGAACATTGGATTTTTTTTGAAGCTCATTATAATCTTTTTCTTTAAGAGAATCGCTAAATATTTGAGCTGCATCAGACGGGCCTTTTGGCTCGCGGCCTGGGATAACGACGAGCGTCTTTGAACCAAGTCCTTGTATTTGGGAAAGAATGAGATTTTGCGCGCCCGTGCCGAGCGAAACGATAAGAATGATGGCCGTAATTCCAACAACAATTCCAAGAATTGTCAAAGTTGATCGAGTTTTGTTGGTCTTAAGCCCTATAAAAGCGGTTTTGAAGCTGTTTCCGATTTTCATATTATTTAATAAAATTTTCTTGGGCACGCCTTTGCCGCGCTACTATTTCATCGCGGATAACTTGCCCGTCGCGCACGTTGATTATGCGTTTGGCGTGTTCGGCCGTGTATGTTTCGTGCGTAATAAGGATTATGGTGTGCCCCTTTTTTTGATTGAGCTTTTGGAGTATTTCCATGACCATTTTTCCGGATGTAGAGTCGAGATTTCCCGTTGGCTCATCGGCAAAAATTACCTCGGGATTATTCACAAGAGCTCGAGCGATAGCAACGCGCTGTTTTTCTCCTCCGGAGAGTTGCGATGGCTCGTGGGATATGCGATGGCTTAGCCCTACGGATTCTATGGCATTTTTTGCGAGCAAGTCCCACTCGGATTTTTTTATGTCGGAGTATAAAAGAGGAAGCTTTACGTTTTCAAGTACTGATGTTTTTGGAAGCAGATTAAATGACTGGAAGATAAAACCCATTTTTTTGTTTCTCATCTTCGCCTTTTCATTGTTTGAGTATTCGCCCATTATTTTTCCGTCAAATCGATACTCCCCTCCTGTTGGCTCGTCAAGAAAGCCGAGTATATGGAGAAGCGTTGATTTTCCCGAACCGGAAGGGCCCATAATTCCGACAAACTCTCCTTTTTCAATAGAAAAAGTCGCCCCGCGAAGCGCGGGAGTTTTCACTCCCTCGTTTGCGTATATTTTTTCCAGATTTTTAATTTCTATGAGAGACATAATAGGAAAATAGCTAATACCTAATTACCGTGAATTACGAAACTCTTATTTTTGTCATCGCGAGGAACCCTGCGACGAAGCAATCTCGTGAGTTGCAAGGGGATTGCCACGCCCTTAGGGGCTCGCAATGACCTTAATAAGGGAGTTTAGTAATTCAAAATAATTACTAATTTTCAATATTACTATGAATTTTTTAAGAGTTTTAAATTTTTTGCATGAGAAGCATAGATTGGGAATTGGAAATTAGGAATTAGGAATTTTTTTGTTATTTTTCTTCAAGGAAGGTGATTATCTTGTCGCCTTCGTTGACTCCGTCAAGAATTTCTATATTGCCATCCGAGCCCTTGATGCCCGCCGTAACTTTATTTTCAATGTATGTGATAATTTTTTGTTTTTGTTCGGTGGAAGGATTTGCTACGCGGATAAATTTTTCCTGCCCCTTTTGTATTATGGATTTTTGAGGAACAGAGATGACATTTTCTCTTTTTTTCGTGACGATATTTATATTTGCCGTCATGCCGGACTTTATCCTTTCATCCTTATCATCAAGCCGGAGCTTTATTTTGTATGTTGGCACTCCGTCAATAATTGTTTCGGCGGGATCGATAGAGGATACCGTGGCATACAATACCACATCGCTTGAATAGGCATCAAGCGTAATATCCGCCTTGTTTCCGACAGTAATTTTTGCAATATCAACCTCGGGGATATTCGCCTCTATTTCCCAGCCGGTGGCTGGTCCGCCCTTTATAGAAAAATCTTGGGAAATAAGCGATATAATTTCTTTTCCGGCAGGCACAATTTCTCCAACCTTTGCCTCAATTTTTGCAATAATACCATTAAATGGCGCAGTTATTGATGTTTTGGCAATTTGCGCGGAGATATTGGCGAGACTCGCCTCGTATTGGCGGATGACCGCCTCTTGGGATTCTATATTTGCCTCTGCCTGCAGTACGTTTGCTTCCTGCGATTGTATCTGTTCTTGCGTAAAGCCCGCGAGTTTGAGATTAAGCTCGTTTTGAATTTTACCTATTGCAAGTTTTTGAGTCGCAATAGCCTGATTTTTGTTTATTATGTTATCGGTGGCAGTGATAATATTTGATCGCGCCAAGATACTATTGGTTCTATGTGAATCAAGTGACGAGTTATTTAGATTGCATGGGACTATAAGCGTATCATTCGTCCTTAATAAAAAGTTTTGAAAAAAATGTAAGTATAAAAGTGATTTTTGAATAGTCGCTTCTTTTTGCTCATTACTTGCGAGCTCTAATCCAAGAAGATCTTCTCTCCATGCGTCTAGTTTGTATTCGCTATCCGCGCGAAGTGAAACCGAGTCAATCTCTGCCTGATAGTCGCACGTGTTGTACGTAAGTTTATAGGAGGTATTTTTTGATCCGGAAAAAATAATTGAGGTTTTGATACGCACTGCTTCGTCGGCAAGCTCGTATGCCTTTTGAAAAACATTTAGTATGTTTGCGTATTCGTTTTGAAGATTTTGTTCGACGTTTTTAAGCTCTGATTTTTTTATTTCTATTTCTTCAGGCCTTGTGCCTTTTTTCATTTCATCAAGTCTTGCTTTTTGAGATTGGTGCGCGGCTCTATATTGCTTGGCTTGCGCTTGAGCGCTTTGTATTTGAGCCTTTGCTTGCAAGTATTGCGCGGAGAGATCAGCGCTGTTTTGCTGAACAAGAATTTGATTCACTATCGTCATATCCCCTACCTTAACAAATACACGAGAAATTTTTCCGCTTTTTTCAAATGATAAATTTACATTTTGGCTTGAGGTTATTTTTCCGGTCGCGCTTACCTCCTGCGTCACATTTTGTTTTTGAGCAAGCACAAAATCATACTGCAGTTTGCTCTTTCCACGAGAAAGAAGTATGGTTATAATAATAAAAAATAATATGAGAGTAGCTGTAATTATTTTTTTTCGAGTTTTTTTCATAAGAATAACATTAGTGAGAATTGTTTATAATATCGTTTAAAGAATGGAGCTTTTGTTCAAGTCGCTTGGCAATATTTTGCGCGAAGCGAATTTTTACAAAACCAATCATTTCGTCTTTAAATCCAAAAACAAAAAGCTTTTCGCCTTTTTTTAAGTTTAATTTTTTTCTAGCCCCTGCCGGAATAACAGCCTGCCCCCTTTCACCAAGGGTGCAGATTCCAAAAAATTGATGGCATTCTTTAGATGAGTTTTTCATAAATAAGTTATAATATGAAATGTATGAAAAGTATGAGTATCATGGTAGGATAGCACTTACTAGCTCTCAAGTCAATACTAGTTAATGGCAATAAGATATCAAAAATCAATGATAGAATTTTTAATGGTTATGTATTGTTCGATAATAGGAAAAAAATATTTTTGAGTTGAGTGATTTGAAGTTTTATGTATATTCTTATAGTATTATAATATAGTATTTAATTTGTTTTATTATTTTTTTATATAATTTAACTAAATTTAAATATTTTACAGAATTTTAAATATTTTACGACATTAATATAGTAATATGTTCCACGTGGAACATATATTAGTAAAATATGGTACGTTTTTGATTTGTAGTTTTATGGGCCGTTAGCTCAGTTGGCTAGAGCGCTTCCATGGCATGGAAGAGGCCACCGGTTCAAGTCCGGTACGGTCCAAAAAAGAAGAAATCAACTATATTTTAAAGTCAAATTGTAATCGAAATAGTATAAATGTCTACACTGGTGTAGACATTTATACTATTTTAATCCAAATTTTTGAATAAATCTCTCATCTTTAGAAAGTCCTATTAAGATCCACTGTTTCCCAATACAGCTTCCCCTTACGAGCTCCCGTTCAGGGCATGAGCCTTTCTTTCGACCCCGAGCTTTTCTCCATCCCGAGCATTTCGTCCTGAGCTCAATGTCGAAGGATCGACATCGAGGGACAAGACCGAGGGGCAGGGTCGAACGCGAAGTTGAGGGAAGAGTGACCGACGGTGAAGTATGGACGTTGGGTGTTGAAAGGATACGGTGCTCGTAAGCATAGAGTTCTTTACCTCACCTCTATCTCCTCTCCGCAGTTGGAGAGAGGAGGAAACACTTTTTTCAATAATATTATTTTAAATCAAAGCGTTTTATAGCGTTTGCTAAAATTAATCGATATACTATTTAGTTAAGTATTACATCTAAATTGATCAAATATATAGAAAGATTAAAATTTTACGACATAACAACTATTATTTTATTCCTACCCCATTGAATTAATACTCTGGGTATAAGCTTAATATTTTCATATTCTATAATTATGGATAATAACCCCACCCCTTATTTTTTTATAATATTTTTCATGTTGAGGTTTTAAAACTCTGTATTAAGAGAGACTCTTTTTATTGCAATATTAAAAAATACGTTGTCCGATAACTGTTATTCTTCTCCGCCAGATGGCGGAGAAGAATAACAAGAATTAATTTCGCCATAGGATGAGATTTTTCAAAAAAATTAATTTTTTCAGGTAGCCTTGAGCCGATCAAAGGCGGTGGCCCAAAATGACAGAATGGCGTGATTTTATTCTCGGACAGTCTGCCTTCCAGACTTTAAACGAGAGTATAGGGTGTCTGCATTTTATTTTTTATTTTTTTGTGATATAATGGTTTTACATAACAATTAAAATATAAATATGGAAAATATATTTACTGATGAGGGCTTTGAAAGCGAGGTTTTAAAAAGTGAAATCCCCGTGCTTATTGACTTTTGGGCGGAGTGGTGCGGACCGTGCCGCGTTCAAGGTCCTATTATCGAGCAGCTCTCGCATGAGTTTGACGCTTTAAAAATAAAAATAGGAAAAATGAACGCGGACGACAATCCCCAGACTCCTCGCGCATATGGCATCATGAGTATTCCCACTCTTATAATTTTTAAAAACGGAAAGCCCGCGGAGCAGCTTGTAGGCCTTCGATCAAAAGAAGATCTGAAAAAAATTATTGAAAAGCATATACAATAAAAGTAATTTTACATAAAACGCCGAGGGCGTTTTTTTGTTGCGCTTAAAGATGTATACTATAGGAATATGATAGTTCCTACGCTTCATTATGAAAAAAATCTTTTTTTGAAAGGTTCAAAAACCATTGTTGGTCTTGATGAAGCTGGGCGAGGCGCGTGGGCGGGACCGATTGTTGCGGGGGCAGTTCTCATAACCCCTCTTAGCCTCCCCTTATATAAGGGGAGGAAATCTGTATTATATATTCAATATGGAAAAGAAAAGTTAATGATACGCGATTCAAAGCTTTTGAGCGCGCAACAAAGAATGCGAGCGTATGAATTTCTTACGAAAAATTTTGAATGCGCTTTTGGAATTGTGGAATCTTCGGAAATTGATTCCATCGGCATAAGCAGAGCCAATCAGCTTGCTATGGACTACGCGCTTTTAAAACTCAAACAAAAAGCAGATTATGTCCTTGTTGATGGCAGGGGATTTCGGTTTAATCTGCCGTACGAAAATATCATTGACGGAGACGCAAAAGTTTTTTGTATTGCCGCGGCGTCCATTATCGCGAAAGTCGTGCGAGATGAAATAATGAAGGCGTATGACAGTATTTTTGATGAGTATGGATTTTTTTACCATAAAGGATATGGCACCAAAAAACATCAAGAAACGCTTAAAAAACAGGGAGTTTGCCCTATTCATCGCAGGTCATACTTACCAATTAAGAGATTGTTGGGAAGGTAAGATTTTGGTATACTATATTCAGCAGTAAGTTGTAAGCTATAAGTTGTAAAATTTTCATTATTACTTATAGCTTATTACTTAGAGCTTATAACATGGTGTACATCTCCGGCGGAAACAAGCTTATAAATCCGGAAAAGACTCTTGCGCATCTTGGCATTGATCAGGGTATGAATGTTGCGTATCTTGGATGCGGAGGTACTGGGCACTTTCTTATTCCCGCAGCAAAAATGATCGGCGAGAATGGCATGGCATATGCCGTTGATATTTTAAAGTCTGTATTAAGCGAGGTTTCAAAAAAATCTCGGCTTGAAGGAGTTTCCAATGTTAAAACTTTATGGGCAAATCTCGAGATATACCGTTCCACGGGGTTGCCGGATAACGAGCTTGACATGGCATTTCTTATTAATATACTTTTTCAGTCAAAAGAACATACAAATATTTTTCGCGAAGCCAAAAGAATACTCAAGCCGGGCGGAAAGCTTTTAGTTATTGACTGGAACAGAACCGCTGTTCCGTTTGGGCCATCCCTTATTGACAGGGTAAAGGTGGAAGATGTAAAATCATTGGCACATTCTATGGGGTTTGAACTTGTTGATGAATTTTTTCCCGGGAAGTATCACTTTGCTCTTATATTCCGAAAATAAGCAAGCTATTAACCTTTAAAAATACGGCAAAGATCTTGTTGCGCAATCAATAAGATTTTTTCATTCAGATCACTGGATTTATTATTTATAACTTATTTACGTTATGCAGTATCTTGTAAGTTTTTTTAGACCCGAAGTTTTGTTTAATTTGCGGCCGGATCCAATTGAGTCGGCGGGCCTTAAGATTCTTATTGTGATTTTCTCTTTATGCATTATCGCGTGTATCGCGGCTACATACTTTATTAGGGTGAAAAAACTTAATGTCTACTATATCTATGGATTGAGAAAAATGAGAATTATTTTTTTCACCATGGGTATTTTTGGTTTTTTATACGCGCTTTTTGTGCATGAAGGAGCTCTTATACTTTCCGCGCGCATCTGGTTTATTTTATGGGTTGTAGCCACCATTCTTTGGTCAATACAATCGCTCCTATATTTTGTAAAAGACGTGCCGCGCTTGCAGGAAGAGCGTAAAAAGAAAAAAATTTTTGAAAAATATTTGCCATAATTCCGCCATAAGCAGTAAGCCGTAAGCAATACGTTAATTATGATATTTAGTAAAAAAGATATTGGAAATTATGGAGAAAAATTGGCTTGCAAGTTTTTGAAAAAACTCGGATACAAAATCATTGATAAAAATTATCGGACGAAAGCCGGTGAGATTGATATTATAGCAAGGGATCATGAATCCTTTGTTTTTGTTGAGGTGAAGACGCGCTCTGATGTTTCCTATGGATATCCTGAAATGAATGTCCATTCAAAAAAACTTCAAAATTTTCGGGCATCGGCGCAGATTTATATTTTAGAAAACAATATCCGCAATTCTTTTCGGCTTGATGTGGTGAGTATTGACCTTTCGCACAAGCCGCCGGAGATAAAACACTTCAAAAATATTACGATGTAATCAAATAATTTGGCTCTTAAAGGAATTTTACACTATCAATGAATTACCCCGCGGCAAGCCGCGAGGAATTGAACCCTGAAACAGAGTAAATAAACCAAGTTTTGTCATTACGAGTATAGCGAAGTAATCTAAAAATATTCCTTAGGTTGGCGAGATTGCCGCGTCGCTTCGCTCCTCGCAATGACATGGACGTAATACTGTCTTAACAAAATCATATTTTTGTGATAGTGTGTTATTAGTTCTTT
>CAYJWS010000028.1:0-13783 GCA_964373925.1 uncultured Gammaproteobacteria bacterium | reverse complement strand
CCTGAACGGGAGCTCAAGACCGAGGGGCAAGGCCGAGTGGCGAATTACGAATTACGAAATTTTATCAAATATTGTCATGTCGCAGATTCAGATCCATAAAAAATACGGAGGGATTGTTCCGGAGGTTGCCGCGCGAAATCATGTAAAGAATATTATTCCCGTGATTGATAGAGCGCTCAAAAAAGCGCGAGTCACGCCCAAAGATATTGATAGGATTGCCGTTACCTACGGGCCTGGGCTTATTACTTCTCTTATGATTGGAGTGGAAGCCGCGCGTAACCTCGCGTACGTCTGGAAAAAGCCCCTTATCCCAGTTGATCATATTAAGGGGCACGCGTATGCAGCTTGGCTTGCGAGCCAAGAATTTCCAATTTCCAATTTCCAATTTCCAATTTTGGTATTGGTAGTATCTGGCGGACATACGGAATTGTTGATTATGAAAAATTTAAAAAGTTTCAAAAAAATTGGACAGACGCTTGATGACGCCGCCGGAGAAGCATTTGATAAGATTGCTAAACTTCTCGGGCTTGGGTTTCCTGGCGGGCCCGCCATTTCAAAATTAGCAGAGAATGGGAATCCGCAAGCATTTAATTTTCCACGGCCGATGATGCATTCCAAAGATTTTAATTTTAGCTTTTCCGGCCTGAAAACAGCCGTGCTGTATACTATACAGAAGAAAGTTAACCCCCCCTCTCATCCCCCCCTTAAAAAGGAGGGGAGTAAGGGTGGGATGCTTCAAAAGAGCAAGTTGGATATTGCCGCTTCTTTCCAGCAAGCAGTAGTTGATGTTCTTGTACATAAGACGATTCGCGCGGCGCGGGAATATAAAGTAAAAACTCTTATTTTGGGAGGCGGTGTTGCGGCAAACACGCTTTTACGTAAAACCATGAAAAAGGAAGCGAATAAGTTCAATATTCCTTTTATTGTTCCTCCTATAAAGCTTTGTACGGACAACGCGGCCCCGATAGCTATCGGGGGATTTTTTGGCAAGCCCGTCTCATGGCAGAAGATTGAACCAGACCCGCAGTTAGAAGTTACATAAGGTTAATAGTCTTATAGGTCGTATACGTCCTATGGGTTATATATGAAAATAATTACTCATTCAGAGAAGGAAACCATTGAACTAGGAAAAAAACTCGCTAGAGAGCTTCATGGCGGTGAAGTAATCGCATTGTATGGAGACTTGGGCTCGGGCAAGACAACGCTTGTGAAGGGAATCGCGCAAGGACTCGGAATTAAAAAAATTATCACGAGTCCGACGTTTATTTTGATGAATGTGTATAAAATTACGAATTACGAATTACCTTTCGGCCACGAGCTTCTTTCGACCCCGCCATCGGCCCTGAGGGCTCAGGCCCTGAACGGGAGCTCAAGACCGAGGGGCAAGGCCGAGCGGCGAATTACGAATTTTGTGCACATTGATTGCTATAGAATTCATTCCGCTCATGATATAGAAAATATTGGCGCGCAAGAATATTTTGGACGAAAAGATAGCGTTGTTGTTGTTGAATGGCCTGAAAAGATAAAATCAATTTTGCCAAAAAGAAAATTAGAAATAACAATAACATCAAGAGAAAAAAATAAAAGGATATTTGAGATGTATTGACATAAAAATTTATTTGGTCTATATTTTATGTGTTGTTCTTTGAAAATAGCGTATTGCAAGGAGGTGTCATGGCGCAAAAATGTTTATCTGATGGAACTTTGATTGAATACCTGGGTTCAGAACTTGAACCTGTGGCACAAGAATTTGTGCAGCAGCATATTGCTTCGTGCCAGAGGTGTTCCGAAAGACTTGTCCAATTTGGTGTGGTTGACGATATGGTAAGAAAAATTTATTCGGATAAAAAATTAGAACAAGAAGCGCATCATGCGCAATTGAGTCCTTTGGGCGAGAAACCAAGCGTTGAAAAGCTTAACGAATGGTTTTTGAGCGAAACGTGCGAAGCCACTGATGGCTGTATCGTAGAGCATGATGGCACCTGCCCGCATGGACATCCTTCGTGGCTGAAATATCTAGGTTTGATTTAGGAGGATAGCAGCATGTCCGTAGAAGACATTCTTGGAATTTTTCTTGGGTTTATGCTCGCGTCAATAGTTCTTTATTTCTTTTTTTATATACCTGAAAAAAAGTATAAACAGAAAGAAAAAAAAATTAATCAAGATTGTGCCGATAAAACATGGACTGAAAGGAAGGAAAGAGATTGGCTTAACGATCCTGACTGGTGGAAGAGATAAATTGTATTCTCAATGAAGGGAGGTAGCGATGTTTGACAGATTCACTGATCAGGCAAGGGCAGTAATGACAAGAGCGCGAATACACGCGCAGAAATTTCGGCATGACTTTATTGGAAGTGAGCATGTGCTTTTAGGACTTTTGGATAGAAATTCAGGAGCACTCGCAATGTTAGAAAGTTTTGGAGTACAAAAACACGTTATCCAAAAGGAAGTTGCTAAAAATATTCAAATAGGCCCGGAGCTTGTTGGTTTTGGATCATTACCATTTACCCCGCGCACAAAAAAAGTGCTTGAGTGCGCACTTGACTATGCCAATGAGTGCGGCCATAACCATATTGGCACGTGCCACTTGCTCTGTGGATTGATCCGAGAAAATGACGGGTTTGCCGCTCAAATTTTAATGGCTTTTGGCCTTACCGTGAAAGAAATTGATAGGAGAATTTGTGAACTGTATGAAAAACATCACATCAAAGATACTCGTACAGAAGCCTACATGCATAGTATTACCCCCGAAGACGCTGCCGCACAAATGGCAAAAGATTCGCCCGAAGAAAAGAAAGAAGATTCTCCAAGGCTGACATTTGCCAACCTTCTTATCGGCCAGAAATTCATCTTGTATCCTTCTGCACAAGCTCCCAATGAAGCCGTTCTTCTCATGAAAGTTTATGGAGTTCATTCTCAAGATGAACATATTCATAACGCAATTTCTGTTAATTATGGAGAGTACGCAACAATAGATCCAGAAATAGAAGTCATTCGCATAAAATATTAATCCTCTATACATAAAACCCATCTTAATAAAGGATGGGTTTTTTATCTTGTATTGTATTACTTAAACTCAATATATCACGCGATATCGCCCTCATAGCTTGTGTCTTTGGCAACGCGCAAAACCTCGTCAAGCGTAGTTATTCCCTCAAGCGCTTTGAGGATGCCGTCTTGAAGCATATTTACCATGCCGTGTTTTTCCGAGACTTTTTTCATGTCATACTCCGAAACATGGCCGGAAAGAATGAGGTTTTCAATTTCTTGGTTCATGGTCATAATTTCATAAATTCCCATTCTTCCTTTATATCCGAGCGTCTGGCAAGCATTGCATCCCTTGCCTTTATAAAATTTTAATTCCTTGAATTTTTTTTCATCAAGGCTGTATCCTTTGTATTCCTTAATGCCGAAAATTATTTGGCGTACATGACTAGCAATTTTTGCATCAATTTTGTCTTGCACTTTGCAGTGTTCGCATATTTTTCTCACCAAGCGCTGTCCAATCATGGCATTAAGAGCCGGAGCGAGAAGAAACGACTTTACTCCCATGGCCAAAAGGCGCGGCACGGTGCCGGACGCATCGTTGGTATGAAGCGTTGAGAGCACTAAGTGTCCGGTGAGCGCGGCATTCATGGCAATATCGGCGGTCTCGAGGTCTCTAATTTCTCCAACCATAACAATATCAGGGTCTTGGCGCAGTATCGAACGCAGTCCCGAGGCAAAATCATATCCGCGGGAATGGTCAACCTGGCTTTGATTAATTCCGGGAAGGCGGTACTCAACAGGGTCTTCAATGGTGATAATTTTTGTCTCCGGATCGTTGAGTTTAGTAAGTACAGCATACAGAGTCGTGGTTTTACCGGATCCCGTGGGACCGGTGGTTACCACCATTCCATTGGGTTTGCCAATCTCGCGGAGAAGATCATCATATGCCTGCCCCCGAAGCCCAAGCGCCTCAAACGCAAGTCCAATTGCCGACGACATAAGCAAGCGCATGACAACACTCTCGCCATAGGTAGTGGGAAGCGTTGAAACGCGCACATCAATAGTTTCTTTTGTGAGAAAAATCGTGAATCTTCCGTCTTGCGGCTTGTCAGTTATGTTTATTTTAAGATGAGAAAGGAGCTTAATTCTCGCTATGATTTTTTGCCAGACAGACTTGTCTATTTCCGCGACATCCGTCAGTATTCCGTCAATTCGATAGCGGACTTTAATTGATTTTTCCTCGCACTCAATGTGTATGTCTGACGATCGGGATGTAATGGCCGCGGCTATTATAACCGTCACCATGTCAGTGAGGCTGGCTTTTTGTATGTTTTTGTTGAGGTCTCTAAAGGATTTAATTTCGTTTTCAAAGCGCGTAAAGTCAGCCTCGGTTATTTGTACTCCCGAAGAAAATTTTCTGATTCTTGGAAGAACCGAATAGAGGTGAAATGCCTGCTTAAAGCTGTTTTCTGAAATGATGTATAGTTTTCCTTTAGCATAAAGCCTTAGTTTAATCTTTTCAAAAAGCTCTTGCACCTCGCCATTCATAGGATCAACGGCGCCGATTCGCACATCGTCTTCTCCCGCGTAAAACGCGATTACTTTCAGACGCCTGGCGGTTTCTTCGTTGACAAGAGTAAGTGTTTCCGGATTTATGGGAAACCCCTTGAGGTTGATATATAATACGCCCAGACCTTCTCCCCTTGCCCTTGATTCTTTTTCTTTTTCTTTAATATCAATATCAAACATTTTCTCGGAAAATTTTTCCTCCACTTCTTGGGAGGTTATATGGGGGATTTTTGAAGTGGGGATATTATTACGTGAAAAAGAATTTTCCATATTATTTTTTTAATTGATCAAACATGCGCGTCCACGAACACCATGAAAGCGCGGAGAGAAATCCCTGGAGAACGAAGAAAAATGCGGTCGTAAGGAAAAGAAATAACAAAAAAACAAAGATTACCACCGCGTTCATGTGCAAAAAGAATGCCGCCGCCATAATAGTTAAAAAGGGTATAAACATAACGAGCGTTGCAAGGGTTCCAAGCACAAGCGTTCCGGCGCTTATTATAAAAAGCAATATCGCAAGCCCAAAGCTTGAAACAATATTCTTTTTACACGCCGTAAGCGAGTGTTTGAGTGCGGAAAATATCGAGATGCGTTTTAGTATTATACCACACGCCGCGTATTTTATGAAAAAAGAAATAGCGATATATATAATAAACTCCAAGACGAAGGCGAGTAAGGTTATAATTGGAGATTGTATTAAAAGAAAAAAATGAGTTGTAAATAAAAACAAAACAAGAAGCAGTTTTGCGAAAATGTTCAATCCTAAAATAGGCCAGAATTTTTTTCTTCCAAAGGAAAGGAGTTCTCGCATTGTGTTTTTTTTTATGGCACTGGGGTTTTGGGAAATGTATATGACTGATCCTTGCGAAGAGAGAGAAAGCCAGATAATGGCAGCGGTCGCCGTAAGAGCAATAGAAACAAATACAATAATTTGAAAAAAAGAAAAAGGATTGCGCGAAATTATGTTTTGAAGTCCATGCAATCCTTCCAGAGAAAAGATTTTCGTTTGTTTGAATTCTTGCCAAAAGCTTAGCCCGTCAGGCCGCAAGCTTGTTGTTCGGGTGAGAATGCTCGCCTCTTCTAAGATTCCCGTGAAAGAGGTAAGGATTCCAAGAAGCCAGAGCTTTTTATTTTCCAAAATAATAGAAAAAGCGTATTGAATGGCTTTTTTTTGCATTATTTTTTGTTTATGTTTAAGCGTTTTGCGGGTGCGTAAGAATTTCTATTTCAGACCCTTGTGTTGTTGTTTGATTTTTTTTCACGTTCATGCCTTTAAAGAGAGATTCAAATTCTTCGCGCTCCATGGTTTCTTTTTTGAGAAGTATGCCCGCTATTTCGTCGAGTTTTGTTCTATATTTTTTTAAAATATTTCTCGCGATCTCCTGGGAGTTTGCGATGAAGCGAAATATCTCCTGGTCGATTTGTTCAGCGATTTTTTCGCTGTAGTCTCTTTGTTCGGTAATTTCGCGCCCGAGAAAAATCATTTCATGGTGCTCTCCAAAAGTTCTTGGGCCGAGCTTTTCGCTCATTCCGTATTCGGTGATCAAGCGTTTCGCTATGTCCGTCGCCTTTTTTAGATCGTTGGACGCGCCCGTTGTGACATCGCCGAATACTTCTTTTTCAGTCTCGTATCCGCCTAAAAGCACCGAGATTTCTTCCATCATCTCTTGGCGCGGAATCATGTATTTGTCGGATTCCGGCAGTTTAAGAGTGTATCCGGCGGCGCGGCCGCGAGAGATAATAGAAATCTTTCTTATGGGATCGGTGTTTGGGAGCATGTGCGCCACAAGCGCGTGACCGGCTTCGTGATATGCGGTAATTTTTTTCTCTTTTTCTGAAAGAATATGGCTTTTTCTTTCTGGTCCAAGAAGCACCCTTTCAATGCTTTCTAGCACTTCAGAATTTTCTATAAGTTTTTTGTTTCTTCGCGCGGTAAGAATCGCCGCTTCGTTGAGAATGTTTGCAAGGTCCGCTCCGCTAAAGCCGGGAGTGCGCTCGGCAACAATTCGAAGGTTTACGTTATCGGCAAAAGGTTTTTGCTTTGAGTGCACCTTTAGAATTTCATATCTGTCGTTGATGTCGGGCATATCAAGTATAATCCTTCTGTCAAACCTTCCGGGGCGAAGTAGCGCTGAATCCAAAATATCAGGGCGATTGGTCGCTGCCATGACAATGATATTTGTATTTACGTCAAAGCCATCCATTTCTACGAGAATTTGGTTTAAGGTCTGCTCTCGTTCGTCATTTGATCCGCCAAGGCCTGCGCCCCTCTGCCGGCCCACAGCGTCAAGCTCGTCAATGAACACAATGCATGGAGCGCTTCGTTTTGCCTTCCTGAAAAGATCCCGTACACGGGACGCTCCAACTCCAACAAACATCTCGACAAATTCTGATCCGGAGATATTAAAGAAAGGTACTTCTGCCTCTCCCGAGACCGCGCGCGCGAGAAGAGTTTTTCCAGTTCCCGGCGCGCCAACCACAAGTACTCCTTTGGGAATTTTCGCGCCCAAGGATATGAATTTTTTTGGATTTTTAAGAAAGTCTACGATTTCAATAAGCTCTTCCTTCGCTTCTTTCGCGCCAGCAACATCTTTGAATGTTATTTGGTTTTTTTTATTTTGCGAATTGGTTTCGCGGGCGCGGCTTTGTCCAAAGCTCATCGCGCGAGTATTCGCCCCCTGTACCTGCTTCATCATGAAATAAATAAACACCGCTATAAAAAGGAACGGCAGTATGAATGGAAGAAGCGTTGCGATCCAAAACCCCGCCCCTTCATTTTCGCGGACATCTATTTTTACATTTTTGAGCTTTTCGGGTGGAATGTTGTAATTTTTAATGAGATTGCTGAATGTTTCAATACCCTCTTTTTTAACAAGCTCTTTTGATTTGTCTTTAAGCTCTATTTCCAGCCTGTCATTTTTTACTATAATAGAAGCAACCTCTTCATTGTGAAGCTGGTTTATAAAGGCGCTCATGTCAGTCTTTTTTACGTCTTGAAGGGGAGAAGTATACAGGCTAAAAAGCGCTGAGAGCGTAAGAAGCGCCATAATAATGATAATGAGATTTTTTGTTAAATTTTTCATACATTTTTGAGAATATCTGATTGTAGTATAATCAGATTGGTTAAATTTCGCAATAGAGAACACAAAAAATAATTACCGCGCATATAGTTCATTGCATAACCCTCAAGAAGGTTGCACTAAGCCTCTTTTTTTGCCTTTGTTTTTTTCTTTTCCCGCGGCTTTTTTTCTTCAGAGCTTCCTACATCTTCTTTAACTTTTTTCTTTTTCTCTTCTTTTGTTTCAGTTTTTATTGTTTCTTTGGTTTCTTGAGGAGGTTGGAATTTTTTAAGACTCAAGCCCAGGCGGTGATTTTTAGGCTCTATGGAAAGAATTTTAAATTCTTTCATATCGCCTATGGCAACAATCTTTGAGAGATCGCTTACGGGTTCGTTAGATATTTCTGATATGTGCGCGAGCCCATGAATATCCGAGTCAAGCTCAACAAACAGACCAAAAGGATTAATTTTTAAGATTTTTCCTTTTACGGATTGTCCTATGGCATATTTTTTTTCAATACCTTCCCATGGGTCCTTCTTAAGCTTTTTTGAAGAAAGGAAAATTTTTGAACCCTCCATGCCGATAATTTCCGCTTTAATTTTCTCCCCTTCTTTAATGATGTCTCGCGGGTTGTCTATTCTCTGCCATGCGAGCTCCGAGATGTGGATCAACCCCTCCAGATGTTCTCCAAATTCAACAAATACGCCAAAGTCCGTGACTGCGGTGACGCTTCCTTCAATAACATCCGCAATTTTATATTTGGAAATAACCGAATGTTGTTTTTCTTCCCACGCAGCTTTTTCGGAGACAATGAGTTTGTTTTCTCCTTCATTAACATCAATAATTTTTACCTCAAAATCTTTCCCTATATAGTCTTTGAGACGCTCTAAGATTTTGTTTTTATCTCCGCCAGGAACGCGCGGATAGTGCTCGGGGCTCAGTTGCGATACAGGGAGAAATCCCGCAATTTGCCCGACTCGGATCATAAGTCCTCCTTTATTTGCGTCGGTGATTCGCGTTGCAACAATTTGTTTATTTTTCATGAACTCGATGAGCCCATCCCATGCCCTCTGGTGCCCCGCAAAACGAAACGACAGCTCAACCTCGCCTTTTTCATTTTCCTGCTCAAGCACCGTTGCCTCCACGTCGTCTCCCACCCTGAGATTGGAGTACTCGCTTGATTCGTCAAAGAGTTCTCTTCCTCGAACAACGCCGGTTTTTACGCCGTTTATGTCTATGCGCACCTCAGAGCGGGTTATGCTTATTATTTTTCCCTTAATAAGATCGCCAGCCTTTGGTATATGTATGGCATCTTCTTCCTGAAGAAGTTTTTTAAAGTTTGGTGAATTATCCGTCATAAAAAAATACTTTGAATCACATCAATTCAAAGCGTAGTTTAACCTGATCTTTTACAGTGATCAAGCTCCCCTACTTTGTGCACTAAAGAAAGAAATAAGCCCGAAATAAGAAAGTTAGAAATCAATTCTCTTTCTTAAAAATATAAGCATTGGGCGCACAAGGTGGAGGGTGAATTAAGATGCAATAATCCAAAAAATGTATTCTTTGGATACCAATCATTATATAGTATATTTTATTATTTTGCAACCATAGGGGACATTTTAAAATTTTGTTTAAAATAAGCCATTTTTTAATATTTGCCTCAACATAAAATATGCTAGACTTTTTTGAGCAACTGATGTAAAATGAAAGTATTACAATCAAAAAATTATGCAAACAGACCGCCTTTCAAAAAAAAATCTTTTGAGCTACGCAGAAGCAATCGGTGGCAAGGATATGTACTTCAAATTTCGAAGAGCGCTTCGAGAGGCGGGCGTATTAGAGCGGCCAGAGCTGAACAGAAAGCAGATACAAAATACATTGCGAAAGCTCGTAGAGTCGGGTGATGTGGCGCTTGATAGGATGAAGATGGAAAAGCTTATTGACGAGCATGAAAGAAGGCGGCAGGCCTACGTGAGAATGGCAATAGATCGAGATGTTGAGCTTGAAGAGAGGGAAGATCCTGGATTGTATTCAGAAAGGGGATCTTTTGGACGCACGAGGCGCTTTGATTATAAAAAAAGCGGGAGTTTGCCCAAAAATATTTCTATATCGGCAAATAAGGGAGCAACAAGTTCAATTTTTCATATGAATCAGAAGGCCGGCAAAAGAATTACTCCTGCAAGCAAGGGAATAGGCACTGGACCAATAACAAGCATATCAAAGCTTAGCAGGCCCAATAGAACAAGATAGTTTTTGATTACGCTAACAAAATTACTATGGTTATTATGTGGACAGGTTTTGCCTGTTTTAAAATTGAGGGAAATTCCGCGAGTATTGTCACTGATCCATTTTCAAACTCCACGGGCCGCAAGCTTCCAAAGATTGCCGCTGACATTGTTCTTTCTTCAAAAGTAGATGAATATCACGGCAATGTATCGGGCATTATTAAAAAAGGCGATGGCATAAAGATCATTTCTGGCGCTGGGGAGTATGAGGTTAAAGACGTGCTTATTTATGGCATTGAAATGCGAAAAAGCGACACAGGCGCGAAACAGCAAGATGCCAATTCTATTATTTATAAAATTCAGATGGATGGATTAAGCATAATTCATTTAGGAGACCTTGGATTTGAACCAGAGGAAAACCAGCTGGATAATTTGGGTAGCACGGATATTCTTATGGTTCCTGTGGGCGGCGCACGGTATCTTTCGCCAAAGAAGGCGGCTGAGCTTGTCGCCAAAATTGATCCTAGGGTTGTAATACCCATGTGTTATAGGATACCTTCCATACAAGAGCAACTCGCATCGGTCAATGATTTTTGCAAAGAGTTTGGAGTACGTCCAAAAGAAACAACTACAAGATATAAGATCGCAAAGAAAGATTTGCCCGCAGATCAAACGCAGGTTGTGATTTTTGATATTTCTTAATACACAAGCACAATGAAGGGTATTCGGCAAAGCCATAGAAAAATATTAATGGCGATCATTTTAGTTTTTACGGCCATCGTCTTGATATATCTTACAATAGTTTATTTTCCTCCCCGATATGAATACGGCGCAGATGATAATCTTCAAAAAATTTTGGAAGATACCAAAAAAACGGCTGAAAATTTTCAGAATCAATACGACCAGTTTTCCGATGTTGCAGGATCAATTAAAAATAATTTTCAAAAAAGCGGACAAAAAGATCTGGTAAGTCAAAACGACACGTTGCTATTTCAGGAGGGAATACTTGACATTGTAAATAAAAAAAATATTGAAAAACTTGATAGTGTAATACTTGATATGAAAAGCAATGTGCCCGAGGGCTGGGAGATGAAGATTACGACCCTTGAAAAGGGCGTGCATGATTCGCTTATCGCGCAAGTTTTGTTTAAGGGCAAAAAGGAATGCGGCGAATGCAAAGACGCCACGACATGCAATACGCCGGATATTTTTTTTCCAAAAAAGCAATTGGCATTTTATCTGGCTTCTTTAAAAGTACAGGTGCAAAAAGCCCTTGAGGAATATAATGCCATTATATATGAGGGCATGTGCAGGCAGGCGGAAGCGTACGAAACAGAAAAATTTTTAATAGTTGATTCCTGTTCAAACGCAAGATCATGTGAGGATAAAAAGGAGTTGGAAGATTCATTAAAAAAATATTTTGAAACCCATAAAGAACAAATATTGAATTAACACTATGAAAGAGGATAAAAAGAAAAAAAATATTCTTCCTGCGAAAGTAGATGAACCTGGTAAGCTTATGGCTGTGACCATCCGGCCCATAGTAGATGAAATGCGCCAATCATATCTTGATTATGCTATGTCCGTTATTGTTGCCCGCGCTTTGCCGGATGTCCGAGACGGGCTCAAACCCGTGCATAGAAGGGTGCTGTACGCTATGTGGACATTGGGCCTTCGCGCTGGCGGAAAGTTTAGAAAATCCGCAACCGTGGTTGGAGAAGTTTTAGGAAAATACCATCCGCACGGCGATGTTGCCGTATATGACACCCTGGTGAGAATGGCTCAAGATTTCAGCTTGCGCTATCCGCTGGTGAATGGGCAGGGAAACTTTGGAAGCATGGACGGCGACTCGGCTGCGGCCATGAGGTATACCGAGGCGAAGCTCTCCACTATTTCCGAGGAGATGCTCTATGATATTGAAAAAAATACAGTCAATTTTATTCCCAATTACGACGGAAGCCACAATGAGCCCGTTGTTTTGCCGGCAAAGCTTCCAAACCTCCTTTTGAATGGAGCCGTGGGAATTGCCGTTGGTATGGCAACAAGCATCCCTCCGCATAATTTGAGGGAGATATGCGATGGCATCGGGCATCTTATAGACAATCCGGAAGCATCCATTGACGATCTTATACAGTTTGTAAAGGGTCCGGATTTCCCAACGGGCGCGACTATTTATGATATTAAGGAAATTAAAAGGGCCTATGCCACGGGAAAAGGCGCGATAGTAATGCGGGCGAACGCCGAGATTATAGAAGAGAAAGAAGACAGGTATAAAATCATAGTCACGGAGATTCCGTATCAAGTGAACAAGGCGAGCATACTTGAGAAAATTGCGGATCTCGTCCGCGATAAAAAGCTTGAGGGCATAAAAGACTTGCGCGACGAGTCGTCAGAACGCGAGGGCGTTCGCGTTGTCATTGAGCTTAAAAAAGACGCGTATCCAAAAAAAGTCCTCAACCGCCTCTACCAGCTCACCCAGCTGCAGGAGACGTTCCATGTAAATATGCTCGCGCTTGTTGACGGAATCCAGCCGAGAGTTTTAAACCTCAAGATGGTTTTGGAAGAATTTATCAAGCATCGCGAAGTAGTTGTACGCAGGCGCACGGAATACGATCTCCAAAAGGCAAAAGACCGCGCGCATATCCTTGAGGGATTAAAGCTCGCGCTTTTGCATATTAACCAAATTATTGAAACCATAAAAAAATCGCAGGACAAAGAAGGGGCAAGGGTGAATTTGATGAAAAAGTTCAAGCTCACCGAGAGGCAGACTCTCGCTATTTTAGAGATGCGCCTCCATCAGCTCGCGAATCTTGAAAGAATGAGAGTGGAGCAGGAGCTTAAGGAAAAATTAACGCTGATTAAAGAGCTAGAAAGCATACTTCTGTCCGTGAAAAAAATTCGGGCGATTATTAAAAAAGAGCTTATAGAAGTGCGCGAGAAGTATGGTGATGAAAGAAAAACAAAAGTGATATTGCACGGCGTGAAAGATTTTACGCAAGAAGACCTTATTCCCGATGAAGGCATTATTGTTGTTTTGACTCGAGACGGATATATCAAGAGCCTGCCTTTGGACACATTTAAAACACAGGATCGCGGGGGCAAGGGAGTTATAGGGCTTACAACAAAAGAGCAGGATGTGGTTGAGCATTTTTTTGCAACGACAACGCATTCCAACATTTTATTTTTTACAACCAAAGGCAGAATTTATCAATTGTCCGGCTATGATGTTCCAAAAGGTTCGCGAACCTCAAAGGGCCAGGCTATTGTGAATTTTTTGCAGCTTGCGCCCAATGAAAAGATTTCATCAGCGCTTCCCTTGAGCGAACTTGGCGATTCTAAATTTTTGGTCATGGTGACGCGTTTTGGGAATATCAAAAAAGTTGATATCTCCGATTTTGCCAATGTCAGGCGTTCCGGACTTATTGCCATTAAGCTAAAAAATAATGATGAACTTGAATGGGTCAAGCCCTCAAGTGGAAAAGATGAGCTTATTCTCATCACGCGGTCGGGACAGTCCATCCGCTTCCGAGAAAAAGACATCCGCGCCATGGGCAGAAACGCCGCGGGCGTACGCGGTATCCGCCTGAAAAAAGACGACAGGGTTGTTGGTATGGATGTTATTGACCAGGATCTTGCCAGTATCGGACAGCTGTTGGTAGTTATGTCAAAAGGCTATGGAAAGCGAACAGGCCTCAAGCAATATAAGATTCAGTCGCGCGGTGGCATGGGAGTGAGGACCGCCAAAATCACCAATAAAACAGGAATGATTATTTCTGCCATGATTGTGAACTCAAAAGTATTGGAAGAAGACCTTATTATCATATCCGACAAGGGACAGGTCATTCGCTTGCCTATACATACCGTGAGCGCGCTTGGTAGGGCTACGCCAGGAGTGCGCCTCATGAAGTTTAAAGAAGAGGACGATGGAGTCGCCTCAACAAC
>CAYJWS010000027.1:0-13905 GCA_964373925.1 uncultured Gammaproteobacteria bacterium | reverse complement strand
ACCGACGACCTACTCCTTACCATGGAGTTGCTCTACCAACTGAGCTACAACGGCTTAGGCGATGGCAGGCAGGTAACCTCAGCCCAAGGCTGATCCGCCTCGGGCGGAAACTGAGCTACATCGGCACCCGGCGACTGACGGGCAGAAGAGATAACCATTAAAGTATTTACTCGCACTGTAATACAAATTTATACAAAAATTAACCCATCACCTTTTTAGCATTATATTTTTCGCTCAACGCGAGATTATATAATTGCTTCCGAAAAATGTGGGAAAATTATATCTCGTTTATTTTTTGTTCAAATTCTTCTATTTTATTATTATCCGGATTTGTCTCTTTGAGCTGTCGTAGAGTGCGCTGTGCCAATTTTTTGTCTTTTACCATTATACTGAAATGAAGCAATAAGTCAAGGTAACGCGGATTATTAGGCTCAAGCTGAAGCGCTCGTTTAAAATACTTAATAGCACTCTCCAAATTATTGAGATGGCGCTCAATTTCGCCTAACTGTGCAAAGTTCTGAGATAGTGCGTGCGGAAAATGATTATCATCACCTATCCTATGCACGGAGAAAAGTTTTGTCAAAAAACTAAAAGTTTCTTTTGCTTTTGTGTAATCCTTGTTCTCCAAATACAATTCTCCAAGACCCTGATATGCCAAAATATTCTTATCATCAACTTCTAACGCTTTAATATACGCTTCTTCCGCTTCTTTAAATCTGCCCTGGGCCCTATAATCCTTCGCCTCTAAAAAATATTTTTCTATCCTTATCTCGGAATCAATTGCTGATTCTCTTTTCTCTTTTACTTCTTCGGAATATTTTTTCTCAAGTTGGACTATTTTTCTGTAAAGCCCTCGAAAAAAATGAAAAAAAGTGTCCAGGATAGGCTTTGCTAACTTTTTTAATATGCTCCTCCAGCCGTCTATGGCTCTTTTCCATTTTATCTCAAGAATTTTCTTTTTCATAACGGATTCTTTAACCTCTGTAATCGTGCTTACATCAAGTATTCTCAACTCGGGAAATTTCTTGCCAATGATAAGAATAATGGCGATAAGGCTTATAATAATCGCGAGAAATGGAATAATGTCAAATACCATAAACGTGATTTTATTTTTATTTTATTCCCCTCCGCTGATTACTCCCGATAGTTATCGGGAGATGAAAGCAGAAGGGAATCCCCCGAATCCGCCAGCTGGCGGAGAAGGGGGATAAAGAGCTTCGGTGAATGAAAAATATATCTTGACACCCACCGAATGCTTTCGGAGAATTATATATGTGTTTCATATGACGTCAATAAGTTTATAAAAAATATCCGCGCCGGTACTCGCGCTTCCAACCAATACCCCAGAAATGTTTTGAAGCTCTGTGTATTCTTTAACATTTTCAGGTGTGACACTTCCGCCATAGATAATCTTAAAAACGTCATTAATAATAAAATTATCGTATAAGTCCAAAAGTACTTGGCGTATGACCTCCTGAACATAGCTCACTTCTTCGGGGCTTGCGTGGACTCCCCCGCCCGCGCTAATGGCCCACACCGGCTCATACGCTATTATAATTTTTTGATTATTTGTAATAGCTATTCCCTCAAGCACTTCATTAAGCTGCTGTATAAGCACATAATCTCTCTGACCGTTTTTTTTCTGATCCCAATCCTCGCCAATACATAACACGGGAATAAGCCCATTCTCAAGGCAAATGCGCGTTTTGTCATGAATCATTTTATTGGTTTCATTAAAATTTTTCCTTCGTTCCGAATGCCCCAAGAGCGCGTATTCACCGCCAAGAGTTTTTATATCAAGAGCGGAGACTTCTCCCGTATACGCGCCGCGCTCTTCCCAAAAAATATCCTGCGCGCCGATACTTACTTCTGAACCCCTAAAAATATCAACAACATCTTTAAAGGAAATGTACGAAGGGCATACGATAATCTTTTTATCAGCGCTTACTCTTTTTGAAAAAACAACTAATTCCCTTGAAACCGAAAGCGCTTGTTCGTGCGAAAGATACATTTTCCAATTTGCAATAATTATTTTTGACATACAATTATTTATAAGTGGCGTATCATCACAAGAGCGCCTCTTGCAATGCCGATAATAATCGCTCCTGCGATAATCTCGCCCAAGGCAATAAGTAAAAACGCGCGCTTAAAAGGAATGTTAAACAAGAACGCCGCCACCGAACTTGACCACGCCCCGCTCAATGGAGTGGGAATCGCGATAAACGCAAATATTGCCCATTGCCCATATTTTATATATTTTTGAGCGAACTTGCCGCGTGTATATTGAAAAACCCATTCAAATATTTTCTTGAAAAAACTTGATCTCTCCATGAGGTACTTTGACACCGGATCTAAAAACATCAATAAAAAAAATGCCGGTACGAGATTTCCAGCAATTGAAAAAAAATAAGCGGAAAAAAGCGGAAGCTTGTAAGCCCCCAAAGCAATGGGAATAGACGCCTGAAGCTCTAATACCGGAATCATCGCAAGGATAAATGTAGCAAATTCGGGAGGGAATGATGAAAAAAATAATGCTAGTGAATCTAAGTTCATAGTTATAATAATATATATGTATTATAGCATACTACTCGTTCTTCCATCGAAAATTTGAGAATGCCCATTCAGACAAGCCCTTGGCCTCATTCCAACGGTCATCGGATGTTTTGCTTCCAAATATTGCAATAATAATACTGTGATTATCTCGCCTTACTTCCGCCACAAAATTGTATAATGATTCATCAATATATCCGGTTTTTGCCCCTACTATAACGTAATTATTTTCCTTATTATTAATAAAGGAATCAAGGAGTTTATCGGTGCTCTTCGCTATGACCCTTCGTTTTGTATTAAAAACTTGAAATTCATATTCTTTTTTTTGAACGACACGTATTATATCTTTTTCTTGGAACGCGCGATCGGCTAAAAGGGATATCTCATAAGCAGTCGATATATTGGCTGGCTCGAGCCCTGTCGGATCGATAAAATACGTGTACTCGAGCCTAAATTTTTTCGCCAGACTATTCATTTCTTCAATAAATGCATTCATACTCATACCCGTAGATCGAACCAAAGCCATTGATGCTTCGTTGGAAGAAGGAATAAGTGTAAGGTAAAATAAATCCTGAACAGTTACTTCGTCTCCCGACCGCAGTAGGGCGTGATTGCCAGGACGAAAATCTGAAGGTTCGATTTTTAGTTTCGTTTCCCATCCTGGATTATGATTGAGAAAAACCAGTGCGGTCATAAGTTTTGTCACGCTTGCGATGGGAGTCTGCAAATTTTTATTTTTCTCAAATAAAACTTTTTTTGATTTTTTATCTAAAACAACAGCATATGGCGCGCTTATATCTATACCCAAGCTATTGTGATTAATAATGGCAGGAGAGTCAACATTTTTTTGCATCGCGTCTAAATAGTATCCGCCGTTCACAGAAACATTCATGGAAAAAAGCAAGCCGTACATAATAATATTTGTAAGAAAATCAAACATAATTCTAAATATAATGGAGACAAATATTTTCTTTGTATTAGGACTTACACACTTGAGTCACTTCCCCTCCTCGTGAGGAGGGGCTAGGGGAGGTCATTGTAACGCATGATAATGGCAAGCGTTTCTATGACCCCCTCCATCTCCCGATTCGGCCTGAGCTCACGGCCCGAAGGCCCCTCATGAGGGGGAGGGTCAAAAGCGTAAGTCCTAAGCATATAAAAAGTTATGTGTTTTCCATTTTTTCTTGGAGTATTTTTTGGAGGTTTTCAGCGCTGTTGAGCGACTGAAAATTAGGGAGTTCTTTTGTGTCAGAAATTCCCAAGAATCGTAAAAAATCAAAAGAAATATTATATGTAGTTTGCATTTTCTTTTTATCTTCCTTACTTTCAATAAGTCCACGTATGAGAAGATTTCTTAATATAATGGCACAATTTACTCCTCTGATCTGTTCAATTTCCGCGCGGTACACCGGCCCTCGATACGCGATAATTGTAAGGGTTTCAAGCGAGGCTTTTGTAAGCTCGCCCTCCGTTTCCTCCTTGATAAACTTCTGTACCACTTTGGCATTGCTCGGCGTCGTCGCCATCTGTACCTTGTCCCCTATTCTTGTAATAATTATACCGGAATGCTCTTTTGATGAATAATATAAACACAGCTCATTAATCGCCTTCTCGACCATTTCGCTTTTTTCTCCCGTCAAATCAGAAAGCCTCTTTATGGAAAGTGGATAGTTTGATATAAAAAGCAGGCTTTCAATGTGTGATTTTAAGGACATAAATTTATTAATTTCTCCTTCGACCCCGAGCTCAGGACCGAGGGGTAATTCTTAATTTCTAATTACCAATTATCTAAGCGATTAATACATTAGTAATTAGAAATTAGATATTAGAAATTCTCTCTAATATTATATCTTCAAAAATTTGATCTTGCCGCACGACAATCTGCCTTTGCTTCATGAGCTCAAGAACCGCGAGAAAACTTACAATGACTTCAGTCTTATTTTTTGCGTCGGAAAAAATTTTATTAAAACTCACATGCGCTTCCTTAAAAATCAAATCTTGGATTCTTCGTATCTTCTCCTGTATGTTTACTGTTTTCCTTATAATGGATTTCGGCAGGTCAATAAACGGAGTAAGTCCCTGGATAATTCCTCGAAATATCTCCGCAAGCCTCTCTTTTTGTAGCCCCTGGGGCGGCTGGAATCCAACATCAGATGATACCCAAAACTTTTCTCGGTAATAGGCGAATCTTTTCGCATGTATGATTTTTTGAATATTTTTAGAAGCTTCAAGATACTCTTTGTACATTTTAAGCTGTGATTCCAAGTCTTGCACATCATCTTCATCGTCCCATACAAGATACGGCATTAAGGCTTTTGACTTTATCAAAAGAAGCTTTGCCGCGATAACTAAAAAATCAGCAAGTTCATACGGAAGAATTTCATTTGTCTTTTCATTGAGCACCTTAATATATTCTTCGGTAATCTGCGATAAGGAAACCTTGGTTATATCAAGCTTATTTTGTTCGATAAGCTGCAAAAGCAAATCAAATGGGCCTTCATAATGTTCAACTTTTACCTGATGCATAATGGATTAAATTCGAAATTCTCCCCCTCTCCCATCCTCTCCCCCGCGGGGAGAGGAGAAGAGGTGAGGGGTGTTTTGAATTTCGACCCATTCGACAAGCTCAGATTTGTCCTAAGTAAAGTCGAAGGACGATATTCGAATTTCGGATTTACTTAAATAATTAACCCTTTTTCTTCTTTGTTAATTTCTTTGCCTTGGCGGTATTTTTCTGCAACTTATAGTTTGCCTTTTGTGCAAAATCTCCCAAAAGGGCGCTTTCGGCTTCAATAAAATCTTTCGCCTTCATCATGACGGAATCGGTAAAGCTGCCCGCTTGAAAAATTACGTCCTTCGCCTTCATAATGCTTTTATCCACAACGGTATCCACTTTATGAAATTTTCCAAAAGCGGAAATAGCGCCGGGTTTTACCTTAAATATCTTAGACATTATTTTTTCTCCCGGTATCGTCACTTTTTTAACTTTTAAGATTTTTTTAAGCTTTTTCAAATCAAGTCTTGAGGAAGCCGGCAATACAACAAGGGCGTATCCCTTATCTGTTTTTACAACCAATGTTTTTGCAATACTGGAGAGACTTTTTTTTAAAGTTTGCGCAAGGTCATATCCGGTATAGACGGTTTTGTGGGCTATCACATGAAATTTTTTCTTTGTTTTTTTAAGATACTCTTCGATTTTTTTTGGTATGGGCATAAAATTAGATATTAGTTATTAAGATATTTGATATTGAGAGAATATATATTATTGAATCGGAATGGGCGCGGGAATAGGCTTTCCATAATTATTCTTTTCATCCAGAATAAGCTTATAGCACTGTCTCCCTCCCTTATGATAGTTCCATGTCTCATATCCATAATAATCAGCTTCAAAAGTTTTATTATTCAGCGCCTCCGCGGGCAACGAAAAATTTGCGCACAACTGATACTCTTTGTCTCCAATAAACGAATATTCGTATTGATTTTTTGTTTCAGGATCCTTAAATCTTAAAAACTGCGAGTCGCTTAGATCGTAAGGAAGTTTCTTGTTGACTCTTTCGTACTCATTTATCTGATATCGAAGACTGCTAAGATCATTTATCCTCTGCCTGTCAAAATTCATTTTTCGCGCTCTTTGCGGTGATCCGGAAATAACAAACCCTCCGATAATCGCGCCCACGCTCAAAACTATTACGAGCACGGCCGATATCAGGGAAACTTGGCTTTTTGCTTCATAATCTTTTCGTTTCAGATCATACCAGTTATAGCCAAATATCCCCAATGCGATTACAAAAATAGTAAGCGCCTTGAGAATAAATGATGAAAAAAATATGCCGTCTAAAAATTTAAAAACAAGCGCGATAAGGCTTCCGACAATATTGCAAAACGCGATAAAGAGCATGAGGTACGTCAACCATCGATGTATTCCACTTTGAGAATTTAGCTTTCTTTCTTTATACTGCTTATGCAAAATTCCTGTTAACACTAAAAACACTGGCGTCACTATTAAAAGTGAAGCAATATTAAACTTCATGGTGCTACTATAATAACTATTGTCGTACCCAAGCGCGTAATTTCCAAAATACCTGTTGATAATCTGAAATAACACGCCTCCGAACGAAAAGGCTGTCCAGCCTAATGTAACAAGCGAAAGCAGATTCAAAAAAGCGTCAAGCGCGCCCTTGCCCTTAAAGCTTTCTTGCGGCTCGGGCATAGTATTTTGGTTTTCCATATTTTTTAAAGTTATGAGTTAATCTATTTCAAAGGAAGTTTTTGTTGTTTCCCAAAAAATTCTCGAGATGTTTTTTTCCCTTTTGAAGTCAGCTGAATTTTTTGAATGTACCATTTGTGAGAAGTTTTTTTGCCAAACCCTACAACAAGATCTTTGACAATAAGGTTGTCTATGCTTCGCGTGATATCGTGTATAATATTTTTTGGTTTAATTTTTTTATTGTGATAAAAATTTTTAAGCGTACTTTTATGCACATTAAAATTATTGTTCGCAAAACATTCTTTCAATATATATTTTTGCAGGAAAGATAATTTCATAACTCAAAATATTATTGGGTTTAATACTTGATATCATCCCTTAAGTCTATTCAATATTTGAATAAGCGATGGAATCACCGAAAGAATGCCGAGTATAAAAAATACAATCCCCCACGGCTTCCACTTGTTTTGTACGGCCATAAACTGCTCAACGCTCTGCCACTTATTTTTTCTCCACGCCCATTCATTGCCCTTCATGCCGACATATACTTTCCACAGTATTCCGACCAATGGAATAAGCCCGAGAAGAAATCCCCACAGCACCATCCATGCTCCGTAATAAATTCCCCAAATAAGTGTAACGCCAAACGCTCCCCAGTTCCAGCCCTTTATTTCAGGCGGAATGATAGAATCTTTTCCCCTACCTGACCTCTCGTCAAATGTTCCCGAAACCAATTCTTTTTTCTTGAATAAAACTACAGCCAATATAGCTCCAATAATAATTCCAATAATGCATAAAATCGCAAGAAATCCCAAGACAACATTAATTATCAAAAAAATTGCTTGCCGTGGATCGCCGTGGTCCAAAGCTGCTATCGTACCATAATTTAACCCCTCGTTGATACGATTTTCGAGACTTCGATTAATATTTGTTCCCCTACTTTCATAATTTATATTATAATTATATAAACTAGGTGTATCAACGTTTACCATCGAACGAACAACAAATACCGCGATAGCGTAAGTAAAAAAAATAAGTGCTAATCCTACTATCGGCCCGACAAGAAAAAATATCGCGAGCCTTCTGCTTTTGTGAGATACAACATACGTTGCTGCAGGTTGAGATCCGCCAAACGCTGGCGCTATATCCCCTTCTTGCCAGCCGGCACGGCGCAGTTCGTTTTTAATAGACTCATCATCTACTCCGCTTTCACGGCTTTTTTTTATATACTCCAATAAGTTTTCATTTGACATACTTTTTATTATTTATTTTAACACATCAAGTTTGATATGTAACTCTTTTAGCTGGCGCGCGTTTACTTCTCTTGGCGCTCCCATCATCACATCTTCCGCTCTGCCGTTTTTTGGAAAAGCAGTGATTTCCCTGATATTATTCTCATCGCGCAAAATCATTATAGTCCGCTCAATGCCCGGAGCAAACCCGCAGTGCGGAGGAGCGCCGAATTTAAAGGCTTCAATCATCGCGCCAAACTTGGCGTCTACTTCTTCTTTTGAATATCCGCCTATTTCAAACGCCTTATACATTATTTCGGGAACATTATTTCTCACTGCTCCGGACGAAAGCTCAATGCCATTGCAGACGATATCGTATTGATGCGCCAAAATTTCAAAGGGGTCTTTTTCTTGAAGAGCCTTAAGCCCTCCTTGGGGCATAGAGAAAGGATTGTGCATAAAATCAATCTTTCTCTCATCTTCATTATATTCGTACATGGGAAAATCCACAATCCAGCAAAATGCGAGTTTTGACGTGTCCACGATATTCAATTTTTTTGCAATGTTTATGCGCGTCGCGCCCAAAGACGCTTCAACAATTGTATGTTTATCCGCGCCAAAAAATATCACATCTCCCTTTTTCGCTTTCACTTCTTTAATAATTTTTTCAACGAGATCATCTCCTAAAAATTTCACAATGGGAGATCTGTGCTTTCCTTTTTCTTCAACAATAATATACGCAAGTCCCTTCGCGCCCAAAGACTTCACTTCTTCCGTCATTTTTTCAATTTCCGTGCGCGAGAGCTTGGCTCCTCCCGGAACTTTAAGAGCCCGCACTACGCCTTTTTGGTCAATAGCTTTTGCAAACACGGCAAAACCGCATCCCTTAACCATATCGGTAATATCTTGGATCTCCATGGAGATTCTCAAGTCAGGCTTATCAGACCCGTACTTGAGCATTGATTCTTTGTAAGGAATTCTTGGAAATTTTTTAAACATCACTTCTTTGTTGGAAAATTTTTTCGCAAGCTTATGAAACAATGGCTCCATAAGAGTAAAAAACTCATCCTGTGTCATAAAGCTTGTCTCAACATCCAGCTGGTAAAACTCGCCCGGGCTTCTGTCTGCGCGCGCGTCCTCATCGCGCATGCACGGCGCGATCTGAAAATATCTGTCAATTCCGCCGACCATCAAAAGCTGTTTATACTGCTGGGGCGCCTGCGGAAGCGCGTAAAACTTTCCGGGATGCAAACGCGATGGCACCAAGAAATCGCGTGCGCCTTCTGGGGATGAGGCAGTCAAAATAGGAGTCTCTACTTCTATAAAATTATTTTCCATCATCCACTTTCGCATGAAAAAAATAACATTATGGCGGAATTCAAGATTTTCAAGCATGCGCCGGCGTCTTATGTCCAAAAATCTGTATTGTAATCGCAAGTCTTCATTTACATTTTTAGACTGGTCAATTTGCGCCTCGCCAGCTTCTTCTCCGGGAATATAGGAAACTTGAAACGGCGGGGTTTTTGATGTATTAAGAATTTCAATATTGTGCGCCGTAATCTCAATCTCGCCGGTTTTTAAACGCGGATTAATCATGTCTTTGGTTCGTAGCGTTACCTCTCCTGTAATTTTTATGACAAACTCATCACGGACACGATCCGCTGTCTTCCAGGAAATTTCTGAATGCTTTGGATCAAAGGTCACCTGCGTCATGCCGTACCTATCGCGCAAAGCAAGAAAAATAACTCCGCCGTGATCGCGCCGGCTATTCACCCAGCCTGAAAGTATTACAGACTTCCCCTCCTGTTTTTTCGTCGATTCTCCGCGGGTATGTGTTCTAAACATGATAAAGATACTAATATACTAATTAATACGAATTATACAAATAGATACGAATTTTTTGGTATTTATTAGTATCATTCGCATGCATTCGTATATTGGTATTACAATGAATGCTTTCATTATAATAAAAAAAACTCTATTTTGCAAGTGATTTTTTGCAATATAAAACCCCAAAAAATTTGATTTTTGGGGTTTAAAAAATTAAGTTTTATTTTTTTTCATGGCCTCTTCAAGCCTTGGCCACGAATCTTTTGGCTTCCAGATGACATTTCCAAAAGATACGTCACCACAAACCTCAGGATCATCTTGCCTGTATTGAGGAATGGGCAAGTCTACAAGGCTCATAACTGGAATTTCTTTATTCTTGTAGATATATCTATCACGAATATCGCGAAGTGAACGATTAAGAAATGCCACTATCGCGATTACTACTCCGCCATTATTTTCAACCAACTCAACAAGCTCTTCGGTGGTACTGAAATTATTCAATACATCTTCAACTATAATCACTCTTTCGGGGCGATCGCATGGGCTTAATGAATGCCTCCCAAAGACAAACTCTGATTTTTCACGCGAATTTTTATCCGCCAATTGGATGGTTTTCTTTTCAGGAAAAATATATCGGCACCCGCTTAGATACGCGAGCATAAAGGCAAGCGCCTTGCCGCCCTCGGGAGCGCCTAAAAAAACATCAATTAATTCTATCTTGCGAAATCTTTCAAGCGTGGTAATGCATGCGGCAAAAGTATGGAGAATAGAGGGCCGCTCTTCAGCTTTGGCAAAATTTACATAGATATCCCCCACAAATTGCTTTCCGTTTTCATCTCGTCCCGCATATCCTACAAGCGGTCCCAATCTCCTTCCTGAACCATCCTTAGGGCATTCATAATATCCGCCAATAGTCTTAAGTATTTCTAATTCAGCAAATTTTGCCATTTTCTGCTTTCTCCTTTTGTAGCATGAAAACAAATGTACCGCATATTACAGAAAATTTTTTATCCCTTCGTGCAGTTTCAAGGCCTCTCGACGAGCCGCCTCGGCATAATCAGGCCCTGATGACGCGAAAATGACTGAACGCGAAGCATTGATAATTATGCCCTTACCCTTGGAATCTTTTCCGGCTTCTACGGTCGCTTTAATCTCGGCTCCTTGAGCGCCTATGCCCGGAAGAAGAATAGGCATATCGCCAACGATAGCTCGGCCGGCTTTCAGCTGTTCAGGATGCGTCGCTCCGAAAACCAAACAACAATTTTCGTTAGCATTCCATTGAGTGGCTACGCGCCACGCAACATGTTCAAATAAACGGACTGAAGCACGACAGCGATAGGCTGCCTCGTGAGATGGAAGCAGGCTAGTATCAAGCGCAAATGCCGGATTACCAACAGAGAGATCTTGGAATTCCGCCGCTTCGGGATTTGAGGTTCGGCAAATAATAAATATGCCTTTATCTTTTCTCTCCAAAAACGGCTTAAGCGCACCAATGCCAAGATATGGATTTACCGTAACAGCATCAGCTCCTAAATAATCAAAAGCAAATTCTACGTATCCTTGATTCGTATTTCCTATATCGCCACGCTTGCAATCTGCAATGACCGGCACATCGGGAGCTATATTTTTGACAAGATTAATAGTTTCGCGTAACGCTTCAATTCCTTCTGCACCATACGCTTCGTAGAAAGCGCTGTTCGGCTTATATGCGCAAACCAAATCTTTTGTCGCGTGAACAATATCCCAATTAAATTTTACAATCTTCTTGGCGTTGCTATCCCTATCCACAGCCTTTGGAATTTTTGCTGCGTCGCTATCAAGCCCGACGCAGAGAAATTTTTTCTCCTCCCACTTTGCCCGAATCATCTCCATAAAATTCCGATCGGCCATACACTCTCCTTTGTAAAGGTGCAAAAACAAGCCGCAATAGCTTGACTTTTAAATGGTAGCAAAGGTATTGTTTTGTGTCAATTTGACTTATGCGTATAACTTACGCGCCTGTACAAGAAAATTTAGAGTGTTGTGAGGTGAAACAAATACTCCCCTCTTATTGAGGAGGGGTTGGGGGAGGTCGTAGTTTATCTTCAAAATAATCTCCCCCTCACCCTAGCCCTCTCCCCGCGGGGGCGAGGGGAAATAAAAGCTTCCTCTCCCCATTGGGGAGAGGATTGAGGTGAGGGGGACGCGTAAGTTTTTTCAATATAAAAAGCCCCGCGTATGTCTGTTGCGGGGCTTATAATGAGAAAATAACAAAAAACTGTCATCCTGAAGCCTGATTCAGGATCTCTGGATTCCCCCGAAAGCTTTCAGGGGAATGACAATATTAACGATGTTTAATTTTTACTTTATATTATTAAAGAACATTGAGAATCTCGCTTGTTTCAAACACGCGCTCGCACCTTCTACATACAAGATTTCTTTTTCCATCTTCTTCCTCAACCGAGAAGCGAGTCTCCGCTTCCGGATCGTTGTTGGTAATGCAGATAGGATTAGGACAGGGAAAAATAGAGGGGATAATAGACGGAAGCGGCATTCTCATTTTCATAATTCGCCCCTCGCGTATAATATTAAATGTCGCTTGGGGACAAAGCATAGCTATTGTAGCCATAATCTCATTGGAGAGAAACTCTCCCTCAAGCATAAGAACATCTTTTTTTCCGCCCAAAAGCTTTTTAGATGAAACTCTTTTGGCAAGAACGGTAGGATGCTCGAGCGGTTTCATTTTTTCGATAAGAGCAAGAATAATACTTCCGCTATTAACAGGAAGATGATCAATGACAGTGCCAAGACGAGTTGGCTTGAAGATTTCCGCCTTTCTCTCGGTGAGAGCCTTAAAATGAGATTCGATGGATTCATCCCTTACAACTTCGGGCTTGAGATCCGAAATATCCTCGGCAAACTCCGGCTCATTTCTTCCTTGATACACGAGTGAGAGCACTGCCATTCGCGCGGGAACGGCAAATCTTGCTTGCTCTTGGATAAATCCAAAACGTTTATCCCTGAAAATCCCTGGATAAATTTTTATCATGCCATCCTCGGCATCAATGGGCTGGGCGTGCATAACAAGCACATTTTTCCTGCAGTGCTGATCCAATATAGCTGGAGTTATCTGAAAACGACTCAAGACGCGCCTCTGGTCCATGGGATCGGAGATTCTTTCCTTCTGCAGGCGGAAAACATACAAGATATCGCACTGTTTTAAGTCTTCATACAAGTCGCTTTCAAAGGCAATATCAACTCCACGGCTCCAATACTTTGGCGGACGGGACTCGGGAGGCGAAAATATTCCTATCTTGAATCCAAAAATTTTTGCCGCGTCCAAAAGCCCGTGCGCCACACGGCTATGCAGGATATCTCCGCAAAGCCCCATGGTAAACCCATCAAGTCTCTTAAGTTTGGTTTTAATTGAAAGCAGATCAAGAAGTGTCTGGCTTGGATGATAATTGGAGCCATCGCCCGCGTTGATTACCGGGGCGTTCATGCCCATTTTTGAAATAATGTGCGAGGCGAATTTTGAGGCTCCTTCATGCTTAGTCCTAAGGACAAGAATGTCAGCACCCTGCTGCCATGTTAGCATCCGTATGGTATTGGCAAGTGTCTCGCCCTTTGAAAGCGATGTCTGCTCTTCGCCAAGAATAGCGCGACAATTAAACCCCAAGTATTCCGAGGCAGTCACAAATGATCCCCACGTACGCAGGCTTCTTTCAAGAAATAGTCCAAAGACGCATGGTACTGCCCTTTTTTCCCCATCAATATACATTGGGTACATTATTTTTTCAGATGCATAAGGCAACATAATTTCTGCAATATCCAATAGCTTTAAAATACCAACTCTTCCGGCTTCTTTGATGCTGACAAAATCTCTCACTGTTATACCACCTTTCTTTTCGGTTGCGTGGCGCGACTGTTATTATCTTCCAAGATTTTTCCTGTTTTTACATAAAAAAACAGCCTGCTTGTGGCAGATGTTTTAACAGGTTGTCAATGTGCAACCCACAATCAACAATACGTTATTAATACAATGTTGTCAAACTTTTTCTCATATTTTAAATACTGCATGCAATACATCAAACAGAAACCGGCAAA
>CAYJWS010000026.1:0-13910 GCA_964373925.1 uncultured Gammaproteobacteria bacterium | reverse complement strand
TAAAAAATATTTCCAAAAAGAAGCGCCTCGTTTGGCAAAAGAATTTTTAGGGTTGCATTGAGATTGTATGGACAAAAAAACCTTCATCTTTATTTTCATTATTGCAGGTATATTTATATTTGTGTCAGGAATTTTTATATTACAACAATCCTCGCCTTTTTTCACCCAGCAACTCCAGACTGCTGATCGCAGGCCACTACCCCCAACGAGACTACCGGCAGTAGAAGCAGAGCGTGTTTTACTTTCAGAACTTGCGGCAATGACAGAAAGTCAATTTACAATGATGCAAGGAAAACTCGAATTTCTTGGTCCGCAAGATATAAATATTAGGCCTCTTTCTATTCTCACTGGATATGATTTTAAAGCTATTGATGCCCTTGATCATGGGATGGGTCGGTTTGATAAGTTGCGCACTTCAGGTGTTGATTATCCCAGTTCATATTATGCTGATATTTTAGTATTAGACTCGCAGATATTTAAAGAAATGATAAGTCGCATCAACACCCTCTCTCTCTTTTCTGAAATAAGAATTACTGCAAGGATTACTACAGAGCCATACCTTCCATTGCCATATCTTTCATTTGCACTCTTACATACCACTCAAAGAAAGGGTTATGAAATTATTCTCAATGAAGATGAGGCAAAAATTTTTATCACAGCCATGCGCGAGGCAATCAGATCAAGTAAACCAAATTGGCAGACTTTATCAAGATTTGCCTGCAATACCAGCTTACTTAGCGACAGGCAAGCAGTTGATGTCATGGATAAGATTTCAGTTTCAACTACACCGCCACGACTCATTCCAGAAAAAACCCATTTCTCCAAGAAGGTAAAAAATCCCGCCCCTCGCTATGAAAGTATAGCAACGCTCAAAAATCATTCTTCAGAAATTATTGTTAGTCCAATTTCTCTTATAGTTGCTATCCAGGAAACAGGAGGAATTATAGGTGACTTGTATCTTCCTGAAAGTGAGGGAGAAACTTGTATTTTTAGAAGTTTTGGAAAATATTATATTAATGTCCCTCTGCTAGATAAAAATTTACAACCTGATCAGGGTGCAAAGGTATCAATTATTTTCACCAAACTCGATGCAGAACCTATTGTTTTCAGCACTCATGTACTGGCAGGCGAAGGTGAACGATAGACTTGTATCTTGTATAAATAAAAAGACAACACATAATTTGCTGGAGTGGCGGAATTGGTATACGCGCACGGCTTAGGACCGTGTCCCGCAAGGGTTGAGAGTTCGAGTCTCTCCTCCAGCACCACGTAGGAAATTGCAAGTTTTGAAGGTTCGCCTCTCCGCCAGCTGGCGGATCGGCGACTAATTTGTATTCAATTTTGTCCTTCAATAAACTTAGGACAACCCCGAGCCTGTCGATGGGTTGGGGGCTCCACCGTCGCTAAAGCTATGGCGGACAAGAAAAACAAATTGGCGGTTTCGCATTTTGGGGGAAGAAAATTTTTTAATCATTTATTTTTGAGGAAAGTTAATAAAAGTCGCCATGAAAATTTATAGATTATATTTATCTAAGGCCCTTCTGATTTTATATTTTGTTATGTTTGTAATCATGACGATTTTTGGAATTGTGATTACCATTTCTCCTATAATAGGATCGAACTTTTTTGGCCCGGACGGTCCACCATGGCCAATAGGAATCGTGTGGTTAGTTGTGTTAGTTTGGGTTTGGTATGCATTTTTACGCATTCCTTTTGAGATTAGAGTTTTAGACGATAACAACATTGAATTTAAAAGTCTTCTTAAACGAACCACTATTTCCCCGATGGAAATAAAATCTCTAAAAGCATGGTCTATTTCAATCGGATTTTTGAGATTGAAACATTCAAAAGGAACCATACATCTATTGAACCAGATAGATGATTTCCATGAATTTGTTTCGTTTATCAAAGCTTCAAATCCAAACATAGAAATTAGAGGTTGTTAATTAGTTTTAATGCCGCCAAAGAAAAACTTGTCATGCCAGAGGCAGATCCGCCTCGGGCGGAAAATTATCATCCACCTTCGCTAAAGCTACGGTGGACAGGTCGGTGCTGCCCTCCTCCTTCGCCAGAGGCTGCCCCCTTCGCCGAAGTGGCTACGGAGGCCGAGTCGGCGGGCAGGCGCCGCGTTTCCTAAATATATTGTGGATTGCGTGTTAATAAAAAAGACGCTCAAATGCGAGCGTCTTTTTTTCGAGTTGACAACACTAGAATCCTGAATCAAATCCTTGACTACCTTCGCCGCCAGTCCCTTGGGAATTTCTTGGTCCAAAGTCAAATGCCTGCGGAAGTTGAAAATTGATGTTTTCTCCGCTTTGCACGTTGGGTTTGTATGAGCCTTGTCCTATTTCAGAAAGCTTATTTTCATATTCTTTTAATACATCCCAAAGCTCTCCTGATACAGCTTGCACATCTTGCGCGCTTGCTTTTTCTCTTGCAAGCGATTCAAGTACTTTTAGCTTTTCTTCCGCGCTCGCAACCAAATCTTTTATAGCCTGAATGTCATCGGGGTTTATTTTTTTATTTCTTTCAAGCGATTTGATCTTTGTTTTCGCCTTTGCAATTTCTTTTTTTGCCTGTCCCAATCCTTTGGTAATATTAATAATAGTATCAGCATCGGCAACGCTATTCCAGAATTCTTCCATTCTGCCGAAAAATTCATTTTCAAGTTTTTCAAGCGCGGAGTCGGGTTCGGTCTTCGCGAGCTCTTTGGCATTTTGAAGTATTTGAGACATCTCGCTTGCAAGCGTATTGAGATTATTTATAGCTTCTTGCGCCACCGGATTTTGTTTAGCCGCTGTCTGAAGTCGTTTTATAGCCTTTTGAAGATTTTTCACCTCTTTGTCCGCCTGCTTGAGCGTCTCACCGAGTTTCATAAGATCTCCGAATTTTCCCCCCCACTCCTTCATGGAATCTCCAATATCTTGGATGTCTCCCATAAGCTCTTCTACTTCGTCAGCGCTTTGCGCATTTTTTATCTGCTCTAAAATTTCTGGAGCCTTGGCAAGCGCGGCTTCAAGCTCGGCAGGAATTCCGACCCCAAGCTTTGCAAGCTTTGGCTTCATTTTGCTTACCATCTTTTGGAATTGGGAAATGCCTTTTGTAAATTGGGATAGCCCCTGCTTCATTTGTTTGAGGCGCCCCTCGTCGATTTTTTTCTCTTGATCGTCGCCAGATTCCGAATTTTCAGAGAATTTTTCTTCGTTTCTTTGCCCTCTGTCTTGACCCCCAAAGCCCTGTTCATTTTTTCGTTGGTTTCCTCCTCGGTTCATCATACCCTGACTGCCCTGTGGTCCCATTTGTCCAAAACCTTGTTGTCCGCTACCGGGATTATTTTTTGAGCCCATAGTATTTGGACCTTGCGGATTAAATCCGTTGCATGGCTCTCCCTGCGATACTTGTTTTCCATTGCACCAATAACCCCCGGATTTTTCTTGGCCTGGCTGTCCAAATCCACCTTGTCCGCCTTGTTGCTGCCCAAAAGAACCGTCAGGGGGAGGATTCATACCTGCGTAAGGCTGTCCAAAATTTCCAGAAGTGCCGGATGGCGGAGGCGGCGGTTGTTGTCCAAAGTTTCCCGTGCTTCCAGACGGTGGTGGCGGATTAAATCCAGAGCCGGAATTACCCGATGGTGGTGGCGGTGGTGGGGGCGCCGAACCCTCTGCTGTTTGCGCGTAGCTCACGCCAAGGACTGTTCCGCTTCCTATTTGATAGTATATTTTGGATTTTCCGCCGATAGGGCTTTGCGCCACGGCAATTTTAAGAGCGCTTTCATCTTTTTGCCATACCATTTCATGCGGATTTATAGCACTCAACTTCCAGCAATTATTTGACAATTCCGAGAGATAATAATTGAGAATTTTGTTTTCATTAAGAGTGCTCGTGTATTGGCTTGATCCTACGCTTTCGTATTCCAGGCGCAATGCTTTAGATATTCTTGGTACTTCAATGCCATTAAGCCCTCCAACTCCAATACCCTCAATATTTTGCGGTATGCAATAATATTCTATTTCGGCCTGTGCTATAAGATTTTTTTTGAGCAAGGCATATTGCATCATAATTCCGCGCCCCAATGCTTCATAGCGCGCTTCTTGTACTATATGAAATTTAAGAGGAGCATAAAACATGGTAAGCGCGACAACAGCAATGGCCGTGGATGCTATTATTGACATGTATGCTCCGTAGAGAAATTTTTTCATATTTTTTATTTATATTTAAAATTTTTTAAATTATTTATATTATGATGTTTTTTAGTATTTTTTAAAATTAACATATCCACACCCTTATATATTATACCATAAATAGCTTCATTAGTGATATGAGTAATTGTTTTTTGTCCATTTTTTTCATAAAAAATAATAATTTGTTTGTTTTTTGTGCAATTATTGTTGTCGCTTTGGTTTTTGGGCCGCCACATATGGTATTTATGAAAAAAGCAAAAAAAAGACCCATGCTTATGCACGAGTCTTTTTTTTGTTCGCGGGAATTTTTAGTTTCCCCCTGGCGCCGTAGATCCAACTCCTCCGCTTGACGGTACGCCTCCAAAGCCCCCGGTATTTGGTCCTCCGAAATTACCTCCCGATCCGGTTGGCACGCCGCCAAACGCGCCAGGGCCGCCTCCTTCACCGAAACTTCCTTCTCCCCCTCCTCGCGGCCCGAAGTCAAATGCATCTTGAAGTTCAAAGCTCACGTCCTCGCCCCTCTTTACTGTTGGCGCGTAAAAGCTTTGGCCAGCTTCCGACATCTTGTTTTCAAATTCTTCAAAAATATCCCAGAGCTCCCGAATATCTTCGGGGTCTACGGAACCTTGTTTTGCAAGGTTTTGAATTTCAGGGATTTTTTGTTCAAGACGCGCGATAATATCGTTGAGGTCGGCAATAAGGGTGGGATCTATTTTTTTGTTTCGTGAAAGCGTTTTTATCTTCTGTTTAGCTCTGGTAATTTCTCTCTTGGCTTGAGAAATTCCTTTAGAGAAATTCACTATAGTATCAACTTCGGATACAGAGTTCCAGAATTCTTCCATTTTGCCGAAGAACTCATCCTCAAGCTTATCGAGCGCCGAGTCAGGTTCGGTTTTGGCTAGCCCTTTTGTTTCATTGAGCGTTTGTACCATTTCGCCGAGAAGCGTATTAAGATTTGTAAACGATTCTTGAGCTCCTGGATTTTTCTTTGCTCCGCTTTCAAGCCTTTTTACCGCGCGTTGCATGTCTTTTATTGATTTATCAGATTGTCTGAGCATTTCTCCAAGGCGCATAAGATCGCCGAATTTTTGACCCCATTCACTCATGGTTTCTCCAAGGTCTTGAATGTCGGTCATAATATTTTGAAGCTCATCTGCGCTTTGAGCGCTGTCTATTTTACTAAGTATTTCAGGCGCCTTGGCTAGCGCGGCTTCAAGTTCAGCCGGTATTCCTACGCCAAGCTTCGCGAGCCTTGGCTTCATTTTAGTGATCATCTTTTTAAATTGTTCAATGCCACGAGCAAATTGTTTAAGGCCTTGTTTCATTTGTTTGAGCCTTTGCTCGTCAATTTTTTGCATATTTTCTTCGTTTTGACCATTGAATCCTCGTTGATTTTGTCCGAATTCTTGGTTTTGATTTCCTCTAGGATATGGATCTTGTTGTCCTTGTTGCTGTTGTTGATTGCGCTGATTCTGATTTTGCGTTGTTGGAGGAGTTTGAGTGGGGGCATTCGTACATTCTTTTGGACAGTTGTCTTTGTTTTCACCTAAACTCGGCTCGCAAAATCCATCACCGCAAATTGCCCCATTTCCAACGAATGTTCTGCCCGAGCCTAATCTTACGCATCCGCCATATCCGTCGCAATACGCCCCAGAGCCGCATAACGGATCCGCTGTTCCCGCTTGAGCGTACACGCATTTTACTCCATCGTATTTTTTGCACTGGCCGCAATTTTGTGTGGGCTGTGTGTTTGTGCCTGGCTGCCCAGTTGTTCCAGTGGTACCCGGAGGATAATATGGATATCCATTGCATGAACTTCCATTGGCTACACAGTTGTTGTTGCATAGATATTGTCCGCTTGGGCATCCTCCTCCCGTTGTCGTGCCGCCCGTGGACGACTGGCTTCCGTTGGGATAATAACCGTGGCAAGCGGTAGTCGTTGAGATACAGGCACCATCGCACATCCATTGGCTAGCCGGGCACGACGTGCCAGTTCCGCCGCCGGTCCACGTGCAGTTGGTGTCGCTCGTGGGCTTACAAACACCGTTGCAAGAGTATTGGCCCGATGGGCAACTTATTGGACATGTAGTTCCACTGTAATAACACGCTCCCGCAGACGTCCCTGAACCGGAGGGACACCATGTCTTGCCCTGAGCGGTGCAGTCGGTCTGTGTGCTCGGCCAAGCGGTGCCGCCAGTTGTAGAACACGTTGAAGTATTTGAAATACATGCTCCATTGCACCAGTATTGTCCAGATGGACAGCCGCTTGTGCTTCCCGAAGATGGGCAAGGCGGCATTTGGCACCATCCTATGGTGTCGCTGGAAGATCCGTAACATCGTGTTTGTTCGCTCGTACAGGCTGTCGGAGTAGTGCCGCCAGTTCCTCCGGAAGGACAGTTCGTGTCGCTTGTAGGTTTACAGGATGCTGTGCTTGGACACCAGTATTGTCCGCTTGGGCATCCTCCCGTGGTTGTAGGAGAAGATGTATAGCATCCATCAGGACAATTATTTGGTCCGTTAAATGTACAACCATTCGGACAGAGAGAATAATTGCACGAATAGGATCCGTTTTGGGAATATTGGCTTGTGCATGATGTTGTGGTTTGCGGGGCGGCATAGCATCCAGTTGGGCATCCGTTGCTGTCATAGGTATAGCCACTCGTGCATCCGCTTGGAGCAGCAGGACATGTTGGAGCAGTGTTGGTTGCGGGGCAAGTAGTTCCACCGTAGCAACCGCCGGCTCCAGGACAGTAGATCATTCCCGCTCCGCACGTCGTGTTTACCTCTTGAGCCATATAAAAATCACCAAGCACTACGCCCCGCCCAAGCTGATAGTCAACTCGCGTTTTTCCTCCATAAGGGTTTTGAGCAATGGCTATCCTTAATGACTGGCCTTCTTTTGTCCACACAGCTTCACTCTCCCTTAATACTGAAATCTGCCAGCACTGCGAGGCAAGTTTTGGAAGATAAAATTCTAAAATATTGTTTGCATCGCCATATGACGTGTATTGGCTTGCGCCGTTATTGTCGTAGCTAAGCCTTGAAGCTTTGGGAAGGCGGGGTACGTCATTTCGATCCAGCCCGCCCACTGATAATTCCCCATTTTTTTGAGGTATACAGCCTTCACCCAGCCCTCCATAGCTTACTTTTTTGCTCGGAGCCATTTTCATTTTTTCGTAATTTTTTACATTTTGAAGCCAGTTGTTGTGGCGAGTTTTAAGCACAAACGCCTGAATTGGCAGATAAAACATTGTCACGACAATTATGGCAACAATGGCAGATGCCATAACGCACGCGTACAAGCCCAAAAAGAATTTTTTCATATCATTTATTATTATTTATTTTTTAAAAAAACCTCCCATGAAGCGGGAGAGATTTATATATAAAAGACAATAAAAAACAGTGCAATTTTTTGCATACATCCAGTGTTTATCTTAGTTTTTATATTCATGAATATTATTATACCATAAAATAATAGAATTTAACAAATAGCCTGTGAATAACTTATATTTCGATCTTATTTCTTTTTCGCATACTTTTAGTAAATATGTGTTATAATTTATGTATTATTATATTTTTAAGCCATTATGATACGAGAACAACTTCCTATAGAAAAACAACTTGAGGAGATTATTCATTCCATTAATGCCCTCTATAAAAAGGTAGTATCGCAGGATGAAAGGATTCAAGCGATTGAAAAACAGGCAAGTATGAGAAACGCATCTTTCGCGCAATTTACACAACAAGAAAAGATCACGCCCCCAGCGCCCCCTCCTCCAAAATATCAGCAAGCCGCGGTTTCGCAGCCAAGTCAAAAGAAAGCATCAACCGAAAGTTTTGAAGAGAAGGTGGGAGGAAAATGGCTTGCGAAAATTGGAATTGTCGCATTGGTTTTAGGCGTTTCATTTTTTTTGAAATATGCTTTTGACAATAATCTCATAGGGCAGACCGGAAGAGTTGTTTTAGGAATCATAGGAGGAGTTGCGCTTTTAGGCTTAGGAGAATTTTTACGGAAAAAATATTTTGTGTATTCCCAGATAATAAGCGGGGGCGGAATTTCCATTCTCTATTTGAGCGTGTACGCCGCGTACAATTGGTATGATCTCATCAGCCAGCCTGTAGCGTTTGTGGTGATGACCATAATTACCATAGTTGCCGGATTTTTGAGCGTATGGTCGGGAGAGCCGGCGCTTGTGATTATCGGAATTTTGGGCGGGTTTTTAACGCCATTTCTCATATCTTCGCAGTCACGAAATATATATTCTTTATTTATTTACATAACGCTTCTTGATATCGGCATATTAGGTGTATCCTTTTTCAAAAAGTGGAGAGTCCTCAATCTTATCGGGCTTTTAGGAAGCCTTGTTATCACATTTTCATGGATAAGCTTGGGGCGACCGGGCGAAGACAAGTGGCCATTGGCGTTTTTTTCTAGCGTTTTCTTTTTGATTTTTACAGCCGCGACCATCTCGCATACGATAATAAAGAAAATAAAATCTGAATTTTATGATTCACTCTTGCTTCTCATAAATGCCATTTCTTATTTTTTGATTATTTTGAGCCTATTTGAGAAGAATAAAAATGGCATGAGCTTTTTTTCAATAGGGCTCGCCATATTTTATTTCGTGATAGCATATATTTCGTTTACATATAATAAGGAAGATAAGGCAACGGCGCTTTTTCTTCCCGGCTTATCCATTACTTTTTTAACTGTTGCCATTGGCATTATGTTTAAGCAGCACTGGATAACAGTTGCATGGGCAGTGGAAGCTGCTATTTTGAGCTGGATTTCATTTCAGCTGCGCCAGAAGAATTTTCGTATTTTTTCTTTGATTATGTTTACCCTTGTATTGGTGCGGCTCTTATTTTTCCACTCATATCTTCCAGTAAACGATGTCTATATTATTCTTTTTAACAAGCGCGTTATTGCGTTTGCGGTAAGCATATTGGCGTTTGGGTTTGCCATATGGATATATGGAAAAAATAAGGTGACCTTAAGCGAAGAAGAGAAAAAAATAATTTCTATTTTAGTTATTGTTGCAAATTTTTTGGCGATTCTTGTCTTGAGCCAAGAAGTGTATGGATTTTATCAAAAGCAGCTTTTTTTCGAAAACAGGGCGCGAAACTCGGCGATAACGTCTCCAGAGTATGGTGGATATCAAAGAGAGCCCCGTGATGAGGCGAGCCAAAAATACTACAAAGCAGTCCAATCCATAAGAAACAGGCAAAGTATCAGCCTTTCTATTTTGTGGGCGCTGTATTCGGTCGGGCTTGTGGCATTTGGATTTTTGCGAAAATCGCGCCTTTTACGAGTATCGGGAATTCTCATTTTTGGAGTAACTATATTCAAGTTATTCATTGTGGATCTCTGGAGCCTTGGGCAATTGTATCGAATTATATCGTCTATTGGTTTAGGAGTAATACTTTTGGCAACGGCGTTTGTGTATCAGAGATATAAAGACAGGATTAAGGAGATTATTTAGTTTATAGTTTGTAGTGAGTAGTTTGTAGAACGTATATATTAAAAATATTTATGATAAAAAAATTTATATCAATCGCATTCTTATCAATGCTTGTTGCCGGAACCGTGTACGCGGATTTCAGCCAGAAAGATTGGAAATATTATAAACCGATTGGAGTTAACCGTCCGGGACTTCAAAAACTTCAGCTTGATAAGGAAGCATTTTCTTCGTTAAGCAAAGATTTGCGCGACCTGCGAGTTATTGCCGATAATTCGGAAGAAGTCCCATATAAAATTGTTGTAGAAGAAGAAAGACAGATTACTGAACGTGCCAATCCTCTTTTGAAAATTATAAATAATGCCTATACGCCGGGCCAGTACCAGCAGTTTATAGTGGATTTTGGATCAAGAACAAAAAATATTTCTCACAATTATATTGAAATAAATACTCCAGAAATAAATTTTCAGAGGAAGGTCCAAATTGAGGGAAGCGATGACGCACAGTCTTGGCAGATCATAAAAAGTGATGGTTATATTTACGATTATACTGATACGCGAGGAAATTTCCACGCGCAAAATACCACCTTGAACTATCCCTTGAGCACTTTTCAGTATTTGCGAGTAAGGATTTTTTCTGAAAAACTTTTTCAGGTTAATGGAGCCAGTGTTTACAAGTATATAAAGGAAGAGGCAAAGGAGACCATATTTGATGTGCGCATCATGCAGGAAAATAATATTGAGACGGGGTATACAAATATTACTCTCGATTTAGGCCAGAACGGATTACCAACCCGTGAAGTAGTGCTTTTTACCAATGATACAAATTTTGACAGGCCACTCGATTTATTTGGTTTTGGAAGTGATCCCTCAAAAATACCTCAAGAAGCGACAAACTTAGGCAACGGATATATTTTTCGATATAATACCCCAGCGTTTAAAGGCGAAAATCTTTCTATACCGTACGGTGAGTCATCATTTCGTTATATAATTATAAATGTTTTTAATGGCGATGATAAACCCGTAATTTTTACTGGCGCAAAAGTTAAGGGAATTTTACGAAGTATTGTCTTTGACGCAGAAGGGGGAAAATCCTATAGACTCTATTATGGCAACGTGAACGCGCGTCGTCCAATATACGACATTGAGCGGCGTTTTCCGTATATTGATGTTTCGTCCGCTTCATCCGCGCGCCTTGGTGCGCAAAAAGATAATCCATCTTTTGTGAAAGTATTGCCACCGGTAAGCGAGAGATATGCTTTTTTACTGCCGTCGGTTTTAATTTTAGCCTCAGCGTTTTTGATGTTTCTTGTCTTCCGTTTTATAAAGAAAGTAAAATAATTCAATAAAAATTATTTTAATAATTCCTAATTAAAAAATTTATGTCAAAGAAAGAAGGATTGAGTGTAGAGGGCAATAATGATTTTATGCCAGACGATAAAGATAGGGCCGTAGATGAATTTATGGACCGTGTAAAAAAGGCAAAGCAGGGAGAGGAGCAAGAAGAAACAAAAAGCGAACAAAAGAAAGATTTTTGGCGCGATAGAGAAATGCTAGTAAACACCGGCTCTGAAGATATGGATAAAAAATTAACCCTTAGTTTAGAAAAAATAAATAGTTCGCATAATTTTGAATCGCTTGATATTGGGCTTCTTTCATATTACCAGACACTACGACAGGGTCATGGAGACATGGATATGCCCCCAGAAATTTTATTGGCAGTAGAGAAAAAAATTGGCGAATTTGTCTCTGATTTTATGCAAAAATGGAAAGGAGAATATCACGTTCCCGAGGAAATGGTGCGTTTTATAATGAGCGGCCAGGATGTAAAAAATATTGAGCAATTTGCAAAAGAACGCGGTACGAAATTGGATAAACTCGTTGCCGATATTTTGTCTCGAGACTATTATTATGATCAACTGCGCCAAAAATATTTTTCAGAAAAAAATAAGTAATATCAGATATGTCAGAGCAGGAAATAAAAAATAAATCTTTGCGCGTTGAAGTTTTAGAAAAAATTGGCCAGCTTGTTGCTACGGGGTTTGGGCTTGTGGCGGCGCTAGCGTGGAATGATTTTATAAAAAATTTATTTTCCAGGCTTTTTCCAGAGCCGAAAAATAATTTATTCGCTATGTTCGCGTATGCCTTGCTGATTACTATATTGGTTGTGGTAGCCACACTCCAGCTCGGCCGGCTATTAGAGATTGCCAAAAGACAACTTGAGCAGGAAAAGAAAAAAGTTAAAAATTGAGTTTTGGATATTGAAAGTTTTTTCACAGAATATGCACACTACGAGATGAGTAGTATTTTTTATTATTACTAAGCCAAATTTTTGAGTTTTTTTCTCCTATATCGGGGCTTGACAGGGGGATTTGCATGCGTTATAATTGAAAAAGTATATACATTATGTATATATATACATACCATATGATACAAAAGAAACTCATCCATAATTATACAAGCGCCTGAAGCCTTGATTTTCTGCTACCTTTCAGACCGCTTGCAGAGCGGTTTTTTTAGTCTCTTTCAAGCTAAGCAAGGAATGAAATGACGCGGCGAAGCTTAGAAAAGACTAACCCCGCATTAATTCAAATGTATCACTTTAAAAATAAAATAATGTAAGCCGAAAGGCGACTCCGCGCGAAATGGTATATGGTACAATGGTTTATTCAAATTATTTCGCGGAATTTAATGCGGGGTATGCCTGAAATATTGATAAATCTGATAAAAAATAGGATTGATACGTCAAATAAGTCTGATAAAAAATTTGTAACCTAAATCGTTAAAATTTTACAATCTCATCAATGGATACGCCGTTGAGGCGATAGCAGCAATATAATTTTTAGAGCCTAGATGATAATCAATAACATATCATTCGGACTCTGGAAGTTACTAGATGATTACAGATGCATGTGGAGCACATTAACAACTTAATTCGATATCAACATAAAGCAAAAAAGTAAGAGAGCATCTTAGTATACAAATGTATACAACAAAAATAACGTCACCCTTCAATATAATTTAGGGTGGCACACAATTTTTGTGGTTAAATAGCACTCAAGGGTAAATGGTGGATGCCTCGACATAAGAAGCCGATGAAGGACGTAGCAGCCTGCGATAAGCTTCGGGGAGGTGGCAAGCAACCTGTGATCCGGAGATATCCGAATGGGGAAACCCAGCCCGCTGAAGGCGTGGCTATTGTCGTCTGAATACATAGGGCGGCAAAGGGCACCTGGGGAAGTGAAACATCTCAGTACCCAGAGGAAAAGAAACAAATACCGTGTCTCACTTTTGTTCGACACGGAATTTCTAATATCTAATATCTAATTTCTAATGTTATTTAGGAATTAGAAATTAGGAATTAGTCATTCCGTGCGAGCGGTAGCGAGACACGGTACATTCCCTTAGTAGTGGCGAGCGAACGGGGAAGAGTCTAAACCTTTATAACTTTACTATCAGACTGATTTATCAGAATGGTGGAATAAAGGGTGTATGCCCATATGTTATAGAGGTGTTGCAAGGTGATTGCGTTTGAACGCTTACACGTTCAGGTAGAGTCGTCCCAAAAATGGGATTAACTTTCCTAGTAGAACTTCCCTGGAAAGGGAGACCATAGAAGGTGATAGTCCTGTACGCGAAAGGAGTTAAAACTTTACGGTGATCAATCTTAAGTACCACGGGACACGTGAAATCCTGTGCGAAGCCGGCGCGACTATGCGCTAAGACTAAATACTTCTTATGATCGATAGTGAACAAGTACCGCGAGGGAAAGGTGAAAAGCACCCCGGTGAGGGGAATGAAATAGTATCTGAAACCATTTACTTACAAGGAGTTAGAGTCCCGCCGCAAGGCGGGATGATAGCGTTCCTATTGAAGAATGAGCCAACGACTTTATGTATGTTGCAAGTTTAACCTCGACAGAGGGGAGGCGTAGTGAAAGCGAGGGTTAACAGCCCGTATGCCATTGCTTCGCAATGGAAGCACCAATATCTAAATACCAAATCACAAATAATTACCAAATGACAAATATCAATTCCAAAAATTTTGGAAATTGAGTTTTGAATAATTGGATATTACTTGGAAATTGGGATTTGAGATTTGGGATTTCCACTGCGAAGCAGCGGTGAGCAGCATGCATAAGACCCGAAACCGTGTGATCTAGCCATGACCAGGGTGAACCCCATGTAACAGTGGGGGAAGGCCCGAACCCACTAGCTGTGCAAAACTAGGGGATGAGTTGTGGCTAGGGGTGAAATTCCAATCGAACTCGG
>CAYJWS010000025.1:5717-15059 GCA_964373925.1 uncultured Gammaproteobacteria bacterium | reverse complement strand
CGAAGATGCTAGATTACAATTAATAGACTGTAAATTATGTTCCATAGCTTGAACAAAAAAACCGCCCTGAAATTTCAGAGCGGTAGCACAATATGCAAAACAGGCTCATTGTTGTTCTAAGAACACTTTCCTTTTTGTTTTGCATACATTAAGAGACAGCATGGGTTTTGCTTTAATAAACACCGCGGTACTTGTCTCTCTGTTATTAAAAAGATGGAAAGAAATGGCGGATATCGATGTACTAGTCTATAAAGACAACTCTTTTCTCATCCGCCATACTATAAACATCTGGGAAAAATGTAGCATTATCTTGGCGTAAAGTCAATGTATTCTATTTGCTGTTTGAACTATGAAATTGTGAGTTGTTGGGTCTTTTTTTAGGAGTATTCAGCGTTTTGATGCTTTGAACGGAGATATGCTTTCTATAACGAAAAGTCGCCTGGGTTCTGTATGACGGCGTGCCCTTGCGGTTGCCAACTTTTGAATAGCTTCCTTGTTTCATATTATTCTACTTCGTTTAAATCTTTTAGCGCTTCATCAAGATTGTCAAAATTGAGATTTTTTATTGTAGCATCTTCTGTTGGTTCCAGCGGCTGGCCATCAATATATTCGGGTGGTGCCGGTGGCGGGGTTATTGAGGCAGAAGGAGATGGCGATACTTCGGGTGAGGGAATATTTTTTTGAGGAATTTTATTTTTTATTTGGGCGCAGGCCGAAAGGATAAATACCGTAGTAAGGATTGTTACAATTGTGATTGTTTTTTTCATAAATTTTTCAGCATGGGTTTTACTGTCTGCACAAATTTTTTCCATTCTTCCCTTACATCCAATATAATCTTTTTTCTTTCTTCGTTATTTTTAGCCCTATTGAATTCTTCCTTTTTTTGAAGAATAAAGATGGAGAAGTCGGCAACAAGATTTTGGTCCGCACCTTTTTCTATAAGTTCTTCCGCGCGCTCTTCAAGGTCGTAAAAACGAAATTTTATCATTTCATAAGTTTTTCTTCTAATATCTTTTTTGCACGTTTCAGCATCACTTGTTGTTTTTCCTGTGCATGTATTTATTTCTTGCGAAGCGTTGCTTGTAATTCCAAGGGCATTTTTTGCGCAGATGCTGCGTTTTTCGCCCACTGGCTTTTCCCAGCATGGTTTGAATGAAAGGTAGCGTTTAATGCAGTCATTTTTTTCTTTATTTGACGTCTTGAGCTTACATTCTTCCGGAAGGTACTCTAGCTCATATTCGCGCGCTATTGCAGCGGGCGTGAGGTTGAGCCTGCAGAGCACGCGTTCTTTGACTGTTGGCTTGTCGGCGCACTGCAATTTTTCGCATTTTTTAAAAAACGGCGGCGGCAAAGTCTCGGCTGTTGGGCAATCGAGCGTCATCTTACAATTTCTTTTATGGTTGCCAAATTGATCGCACACGCTTGACCATTCGCTGCAGTCCCAGCGATCCAGCGTACATTTTATATCTATTTTTTTTACTTGGACGGGTTCTTCTTTTGGCAAAAATGGATTTTTTTTGGGAGCAGTTTCTCCGGCAGGCGCTTGTGGGGGTGTGCAACTTTGTTCGGCTATTGGTGCGATATTGAGAGTATTTTTGCAGTCAGAAATAAGATTGCATGTGCGCGTTTGTTTTCCCTCGCTTGAGCATTCACTCCAGCTTGAACACTCCCAAGTGTCTTCTGTACACGGGGGCGTGCATGTTTGAACTTCTTGTGGCTTGCGCGTCTCAAAACCCGGGCAGTCAAAAGAAATCTGGCATGTTCGTTTTTGTTCGCCTTGGCTCGAACATTCCGACCACTCTGTGCAAATCCACGTGTCCTCGCTGCAGCTTGGGGTGCTTCCTCCGCCTCCACCGCCTGCTGCAAAAACCACGGCTGGAAAAAGTACAAACGCAAGCATTAAATATTTATATCTATTTTTCATCTGAAATTAAATAATTATTTTATCTATTGACATCATATCACATTCCAAAAATAAATTCAAAGTAATCCCGCGATATCAATATCATGGAACGATCGTTCCATGATATTGATATGTGTGGTATTATACTGGATATAGATAAAACGACATTAATAATATGAAGAAAAATAATTTTGAACCTACGTTTATAGATCGACTGCTTTTATTTTTGGCAGATGCCATAGATTTTAATTTGGCTACTAGGAGCGTCAATAGATCGTTTGCTTACTTGGCCGGAGATCCAAGTATTAGAAAACATAGACAGTGGCTGGAAGATATAATGAGTAATAAAAGAAAAAAACAAAAGTTTTTTTCCTCTTTGCATTATTTAAAAAATAGAAAATTTATAAAATATATAAATAAAGGAAATACCAGAGGAGTTATGTTTTTGGAGCGAGGAGATCAGAGATTGATTCAAATTAATGCCAAAATGGAAAGAATGAAAAGAAGGAAGAAACTATCGAATGGAGAGTGGATAATGGTCTTTTTTGATATCCCAGAAAAACTGAAAAGTAAAAGAAATACCCTCCGTAGAAGATTAAAAGAATTAGAATTTCAACAGCTTCAAAAAAGTATTTGGATAACTCAATATGATATAGTTGATTTTTTGAAAAAAGAGTTGAAAGAATTAGGAGTTAACAATTTTGTAAAATTTTTAGTAGTAAAAGAAATCAATGGTGCGTAAGTAAAGAATAATATCAATATTTTGGAACGATCGTTCCAAAATATTGATGGAATATTTGTTGAGAAAATATAAGAAATTATTCAAGGATTTTTTAAAGGATTATTACAATATTTTTTTATATTTTTCAATATCCGTAAAATAACGCTCTTTGTTTTCTTCTTTTATTGGTTTTCCTGGCGGGAGCACTTCTTTCAATGGGTTGATTTTTACGCCATTTTTTACCATTTCATAATGCAGGTGCGGTCCGGTTGAAAATCCGGTTGAGCCTACGTATCCGATAACTTGGCCCTGCTTTACTCTCTGGCCACTTTTAACGATGATTTTTGACTGATGCGCGTAATTTGTTTGGTATGTTGCATTGTGGCGGATGCTCGTGAGGTTGCCAAATCCAGCTTTGCTCCAGCCGGCAAAAACTACCGTGCCGTCGCCAACCGAGCGAATAGGCGTTCCAAGCGATGCGGCATAGTCAATAGCACGGTGTCCTGTTGACACATTAAATTCTTTCACATATCGACGACCAGTGGTAAAGCCGGAGCTGATATATTTAAAAGCTACTGGCGCGCGCAAAAATAATTTTTGTATGGAATTTCCTTTTTCATCAAAGTATCCTTTATTGTTGTCATTTTCCACAAAGTAGTAAGCCTCGTACGTTTTTCCCGCATTTATAAATTTGCCTCCCAAAATTCTTCCAAGCATCACAAACTTGCCATCGCGATACCTTTCTTCCACTACGAATGAAAAGGTATCGCCTATTCGTATGTCGTAGGCATAATCAACGGCATATTCAAAAATATCGGCAAATTCAATAATCGTACCCTCGGGAATTCCGAGCTTGAGCCCGTCAATATAGAGCGACTCTTCAATTTTTCCAGCATAGGTTTTGAGCTTAATTTCATAGAGAATTTTTTTTCTTTCAGCAAACCATACATTAAGAGTGGTTGTTGCGATATCTTTTGACACATACAGTTCTTCTTCATCATTCACAGGATACATAAGGCGCAAGAAATCGTTTGTTTTTTTATCATAAGTGAAATAGATCGTTTTTCCAGCCTTAATAGTTGAAAAGTCATAGATATTTTTGGAAGCATCTACGATTTTTTGCGCAATATCGGGAGAAATTCCGGAATCTTTCATTATGACGCTTAGTGTTTTTCCCGCTTCGATTGGAACAGAAATACTATATTGCGTTTCTTCTTTTTTTGGAATCGGTTTTTCTTCATTTAGCTTCTTTTCTTTCTTTAGAGAAATAATATAAATAAGGAAAACCGCGCTTACAATAAGCACGAGTGAAAAAATTATTATTATTCTTGTGTTTTTCATAAAATAAAAAAATAGTAAGATTAGTATAGCATAAAGAAGAAAATGTGAAAAATTTTTTGTTTACAACCATGTCTAAAAAAAGCCCCCGAGACTATGGTTAGGGTAGTTATAGTCCGGGGGCACAAACGAGGAGAAAAAACTAAAGAGCTAATAGCAGTATAGCATATTTTCCAAATTACGCAAGTTTTTATTTTTTTGGTAATTCGATAATCTTGCAAAAATAATGCAAATGTGCTATTATGGTTCAAGTTCTTTGAGACATTAAAAATATATGGCGGACGATAGAGGCGCTGTTTTTATAACAATCGTAGCACTGTCCGCCATTTTGAATTTTCAGGTAGACAGAAAAGCCCTTGTCTTTTTGACTATCCTCACGGTGTCTACTTGTTTATACAATTTGGCTCACAAGCAGACGCCTGTTTTTTTAACAAATTAGCGACTGTGAGCCAATACTTTTTTCATGAGACAAAACGCCCGCTGTTTTTTAAAACAAGTAGAAGCGTGTCTCATGATATAAATAAAGACGCTCAAAAAATTTGAGCGTCTTTTTAATCAAAGAATTCCTCGAAGCTCTGCTTCGGAGTGTCTATTCGTCATTCCCGCGAAAGCGGGAATTTATCACTGGATTCCGGATCAAGTCCGGAATGACACTTGGATACCTCGCAGCTTGCTGCGGGGTAGTTCATTGAAATTTTTTTAAGATGATTTAGCTTCCACAAATTAAAGATCGCGCACAAGATATAATCCCTTATCAAAAAATTTTCTTTTCCTGTAGTATTCACGGGTTCCAATTGCTGATATTACAGCTAGCTTTTTGAATTTATATTTTTTGGAAATATCGCACGCAAGCTCGGTGAGCCTTGTCCCAAGCCCGAGATGCTGGGCGCGGCCACGGTCTTTTTTCCCAATGCCAACCGTTTTTCCGTACACGTGCACTTCGCGGATAATCGCGCAATTTTGCAGTTCTTCTACAAAGTTATTTTTTGACAATATTTTTTTTGGCAGAGAAAGCCGTAAAAAGGCAGCGATTTTGTCACCCTCAATATTTTTTATATTATTTTTTGTCTTATAGAAAATAAAATATTCCGTGCTCACAGACGTAGTATATTGTATTGTTTCTCGCTTGAGCTGATCAAATGTAACCTCGAGTAACTTTACTTCGCGCGAGCGTATGTCTTGGAGCTTTTTTCCCTTGGCTAGGATTTCTTTTTCCGCAATCTGTCTGAAATTCGTGAATTTATTTCCTTCAACAATATCGGTGGAGGGAAAGTCGCGGATTATACGAGTAAGCCGGGCGTATCGGGGCGTTTGTGGAATAGTATTTTGCAAAACGCTCAAAAGCTCATTATAGGAATATGGGTGGAATTTTCCTTGTTTGAATTTGTCATTGAGCTCGGTATTGGCGATGATTGATGTTGGATATATTTTTAGCTCATCGGGAGAATATTTGGGCCCCCAGAGTTTTTTATAGTCGGAAATATCGCTTGTTACCGTAGCGCCGTAGAGGTTTGGCATCCAATGGCCGTGTATTTTAAACCCCGCGAGCCGTAACAATTCAATGGCGCGCACGGTTTCTTTTTGTCCGTGGCCCCGTTTATTCATTTTCATGACCTTGTCATTGAGGCTTTGTATCCCAATTTGCGCTTTTGTCGCGCCAAGCCTGCGGATTTTTAGCACTTCTTTTTCCGTAATGGAGTCAGGGCGCGTTTCAATGACAAGTCCTACATTTCTGCATCGCGCGGTTTCATTTATTCTTTGTGCCGTTTCAAGTTCGCGCCATGTTGCTTTCTCGTATTTTTGAAAAAAACCTTTTACCGAGCCGCCGGCTACATTTATAATTATTTCATTATACGATTTTCTTTTTATCGCCACTCCGCCAGGATGTTTGAGTCCCTCAAAAATATTATAAACTTTTATTTTTTTTCTTTTATCATTATTGGGAAAATCATTCATCGCGTCAAAGCAGCGTTTAATAAACCAAATCTGGTAATACTCCGGATAGAACGACCACGTTCCGCCCAAAATTAAAAGTTCAACCTTTTCAACATTATGTCCAATGGCGTCAAAAGCAAGCAGGCGGTTGTAGGTCTGAAGATACGGGTCAAACATATTTCTTTCGGCGCGCTGGGCCCCGGGCTCGTCTGAAAGGTAGCTTTTGGGCATGCGCACGTCGTTGGGGCAGAAGATGCACTTGCCCGGGCAGGGGAAGGGCTTTGTGAGGACTGTCACTGGCGCTACGCCTGATTGTGTGCGCATGGGTTTGAGCTGTATCGCGCTTATGAGACCTGGATCCTCTTGAAATTTTTTTTGTTTTACTAGATGCTTGTAGCCCGCGATGAGCTGGCTTCTTTTGAAAAGTTGTTTTTTATCGTGGGGATATTGTATAAGAATTTTTCGCAAGGCATTATAATCGAGAAATTTTACGCCATTTCTCATTTCTTTTTTTACATTTTCTAAAATACCAAGCATTTCTTTTTCATATGGCTTGGCGTTAAAAGTCTCTTCCGCTTTTTGAATCCTTACATTCTGCATGCGTGTATATTTTTATCCCTGTCCAATGCAGTATACTTTAAAATTACTTATTTTTCAAGTCTCGGGTTTTTGCAAATGTTTCAAGGGTGTAGGAATTTTCCTTCGTAAATTCTCCGACGCGCGTTCTCTCCAGCGCACTTAGATAGGCTCCGCATGAAAGATTGTCGCCTATGTCGCGCGCAAGCGCGCGAATGTAGACGCCGGGCCCTGTTGTCGCACGAATAACAAGATAGGGAAAGGAGTATTCAATGATTTCAATATTTTTTATCTCCACTTGGCGCGGAGCAAGTTCAATTTTTTTTCCCTGTCTCGCGGACGCGTATGCCGCCTTGCCCTTAACTTTTATCGCGCTGAATTGCGGGGGTATTTGTGAGACTTTTCCGATATATTTTTTTAGCGCACTTTCAATATCTTCAAGCGTTGGAATTTTTTTTACTTCATTTTTTGTTTTTTCGCCTTCGCTGTCGTCGGTTGTGCTTTTTTCCCCTAAAAATATTTTTGCGATATATTCTTTTTCCTTTTGTACGACGGTGCTAAGTTTTTTTGTCGCGTCGCGCCCAATGCCTATAACTAAAACACCTTGAGCTAAGGGGTCAAGGGTTCCTGCATGGCCGACTTTTTTTATGCCGGTAATTTTTCGTATGCTATCCACGATATCATGCGAAGTCGGACCTTTTGGCTTATAGATTCCAATAATATTTTCCATAATAACGTTATAGTATCAAAATATCATGAAAAAAGCCAAGACATAATGGTCTTGGCTTTTTCTTTGTTTTTTATTAAGATTCACATGAACAATTTACTTCAGCTTCATCGCAGCCAGTACATTGTGGCATGCAATGGTCAGATCCGCAATCGTGGCTTGGATCATGTTCCATTGACACTGCGCCGCACACATCGCACTTGTAGCCCTCTGACGGGCCGCCGCATTTTGAACATTCCATAGTTTTTATTTTAATTTTAGTAAAATTATTAAAATAACGACCTTTGTATCCCTTTGCCTATATTTTATTATGTATTGCATAAATATAAACGAGGGGTTGAGTAGTATGATATCATAATGATTTTTTAAACGCAACAATTTTTTTCCATTTTAATATCGCATAAGTCTTCAGGGCAGTTATACGCCTATTTTATAGAACGGATTTATTGAACAGAAGGGGCAGATTTTGTATTTTCAATGCAAGCTGTGAATTTTTCTGTTTGCGTCCAGCCGCATTTTCCATCTTTTTGGCGTTCGCATTTTGAATATTTAAAGCACGCGTATTCTGCTCGATATTCGCATGTAGTTATAATTCCTTCGGCAGATTCATCAACGCAGAGCTGTCCGCTGCAGCCGCCGACAATACATCCGGTTTTGGCAACGGCTTTAGAAAATTTTATGGGAATTTTCAATGCATCATCGTGTTCGGGGAGGCCGGAGGGATTATCTTTTTCCAAGATAAGCACGCCATCCGCGGTTGTCGGGCTTGCAAACTCCAAAGAAACTTTGAATGGAACAAAATTTTCCGTCATCCATTCATCTTGGGCTTGCGCCACGGCTGTGCCGAGAACGGTGCCATTGGCATCAGCAATCTTGACGGGAAATGACGCTTCAAAATACCACCATCCTCTTGCCTCCCCCTCTATTGTAAGCGGGCTTTGAACAGTATTGCCGGCGGTGGGAGTTGTTACTTTGATGGGACGCTCGGGAATATTTTTTGGCGGTTGAATATTTTGATTAACTTTTTCTTTTTTTGTAAAATTTAAAAAAAGAAATATTGGAATTAAGAATACGGCGATAAATAATACAAAGATTGTATAAGTGAGCTGCGTTTTCTTCATATTTTTTGATTATACGTTATTTTATAAATTACTCCTGCAAAATCATCGGAGACAAAGATTGTTCCGCCGGGCTGTATTATAATATCAACTGGCCTACCCAAAGCCTTTCCGTCCTTGAGCCACCCTGTTATGAAATCTTCAGCCTGAAGATAATTTCCTTCTTTATCAAGCTTATACCTTACAATCTTGTAGCCGGTGGGCTCGCTTCTGTTCCAGGAGCCGTGATAGGCAACAAGAAGATTATGCCAGTACTCCTTTGGCCATCCTTCTTCCGGAAAAAAGGCAAGGCCCAATGGCGCGGAATGCGCTGGAATATCTATATACGAAGGCGTCTCAAATGGCTCCATACAAGGATTTCGAAAATAGGTATTTGTATCAAACTTCGCGTCATGGATATTTTTTCCAAAGCAGATTGGCCAACCGTAATTTTTATTTTCTTCTATGATATTGATTTCGTCCGGCGGAATATCGTCTCCCAATAGGTCGCGTCCCATCTCGGTTGCCCATATTTTTCCAGTTACCGGGTGTATTGCCATAAAAACAGAATTCCTCAAGCCATGAGCGTATTCTTTGAGATTTGATCCATTAAAATCTGATACAAGGATTTTTGCGCGGCGCGAGTCTTTTTCGTTGCATACGTTGCAAGATGATCCAACCGATGTGAGCAGCTTATCTTGATTGGGATACGGCATAAACATAATAGTTCTGGAGAAATGATTTCCTCCGCCTGGAAGATCAATAATCTTTTTTTTATTTATAGCTTTTCCGGTTGCAGCGTCGTAGTCGTACATCGCAACTTGATCGGTTTCGGCAATGTATATGGTATCGGACTTATTTTTTTGTGAGCGTGAAGCAATGCCATGGGGCTTGTTGAGCCCAGAGATAAGATCTGTGTGCGTTTCCGCAAAGCCGTCGTTGTCTTTATCAATAAGGCTCACAACCTTTCCTTGCGATGGAATGCTTACCAGTAATTTTCCATCCGGGCCAAAATGCAAAACTCGGGGTTTTCCGAGATTTTTCG
>CAYJWS010000025.1:3894-5707 GCA_964373925.1 uncultured Gammaproteobacteria bacterium | reverse complement strand
TTTACGGCTGGCGATTGAGAAGGAGATGGAGACGCCGTATTGGAATTGTTTAAGGCATTGCCGATGTCTATGGGAGGCCGAGAAATTATAGGGCCTATTCCGCGCAAGTTTTTCCAGTAGAAATTTCCAATATAAAAAATGCCTCCAAGAAATAGTATTCCTATGATTATAAATATTTTCTTTTTCACTTTGATTGTGTTATTTTGACTTGCTCAAACCCAGACCTAAAATCGCAAGCCCTGCCGACAAGGCCGCTCCAAGCCAGCTTATTTCCAATGGGATTCTTATTCCCGCCAAAACAACATCCCACGCAAAGAGTATGCGCACAAGATGGAGTATGGCAACAGCGAGAAATATCGCTCCGCAGATAAACGAGTATGATTTAAGATTCATACGATTTTATTTATTATTTTTTTAATTTTTTAAAAATATTTTCAATTTTTGCCGCAAGGATAAAATCATTTTCCGAGAGTCCGCCGATAAAATGCGTCCAAAGCTCTATTTTCACCTTGTTATAAGATATGAAAATATCAGGATGATGGCCATCCTGCTCCGCGGTTTTTGCAATATCGTTTACAAATCGCATCGCTTCTTTAAAATTTTTGAATGTGAATTCGCAAACTATTTTTATTGAATCCTCTGCCTTCCACGCAAGTGAAAGATATGAGAGATGTTTTTGTATTTCATCCCCATTCATCGGAGGAATTTTTACCTCGCACGGCACGCATTTTTTATTAGCAAGATCCATGGTGATATTGTAGTTTGTATGCGTATAATATACCACAGAGTAATTGTTTTTTCCATATGTTTAATCTTTCTTATGGTTAATTCCCCGCGGCTTGCCGCTCAATGTCATTCCCCTGAAAAGGGGAATCCATGTATATACTTTTTTAAGGTAATTGTACATGTTTGTGGATTCCCCCGATAGCTATCGGGGGAATGACAGGTGATTGATACCTCGTCAGCTTGCTAAGAGGTGGTTCATTTTTTTAAAAATAAAAAAGAGCGAACATTATTTGTTCGCCCTCATGTTGGTTAGAAGTTTTTTTGTTTTTTTCTAAGGAGCCCCTTCTTTCTTCTTGGTTTGTGGTCATCCTATCGGATAATATATAATGATAATGGTCTTCCATCTTTTTGTATATGCTGAATGCGTGCCTTTTCGGCTTCTTGGATATCTTTTCGTATATCGGCAACTATTTGAGCATGTAATTTTTTTTGTACTTGAGGATCACGAATATCTTGTATGGGACGCTCCATTGCTTCTTGAAGATTAAATTTTAGCCTTTGCATGCAAGCACTCCATTGAATGAGTTGTAAAGAACTTTTTCTAGACTTATTATTACAAATTAATTTTTTTGTGTCAAAGGACAATTTGGGCTTGATGATTTTTTCCTTCTTCGGGAATGATAAAATTAATTCCTTGCGACGCAAGAATTTTTTGGGGCAAAAGGTGAGACGGACCAAAGAATTTGAGCATTCCATCATGGACGGGAAAGGCGTGTTTGGGTTTGAGCGCGAGCGCATAATCAATGGCTTCGGAGATTTTCATCCACGTCCCGGCAACGGGAAGAGCGAGGATCTCCACTGGTTTTGGCGGGATATAAAACGAATCTCCGGGATAGAAAAAACGGTTTGATATATAATATCCGGTGTTTATTACTTGCGGTATTGTTTTATAGATATGCGCGTGTATTTTTCCAAAACCTTCTATAAGGATATTGTCAAAAATTTTTGAGTTCCCGTCTTCCAAAAGAGTATATGCTATTTTTTCTTTTTCTAGATTATTTATTAATGTTAAAGCTGCTTTTATTTT
>CAYJWS010000025.1:0-3884 GCA_964373925.1 uncultured Gammaproteobacteria bacterium | reverse complement strand
AATTTTTCCAACGCCGCTATTGGTGATAACGGGGGCTGGAGGATTATTTTTCAATGCAGTTTTTAGCGAGTCAATATGAAGGTGGTCTTGATGCTCATGGGTGATGAGAATAATATTGATATTTTTTTGTTCAGTTTGCGCGGTGGTCCACGCGCCCGGATCGGTCATAATATTTATTCCGCCCTCCTCTATCACCAAACAGCAATGCCCGAGTTTTGTGATTTTCATAAAATTATTTTTATCCTTTTTTTTCGCCTTCTTTCGCATCTTCCCATGGTCCTGATTCATTTATTATGTCATCCATCATATGCATCATTGCTTTTTTTCCTTCCCTAGCTTCTTTGAGAAGATTTATTTTATCCTCAAATTCTTGAGGATTCTTTTCATATTTTTTGAGCAATTTATCATAATGAATCAATAGATGCGCGCCCTCTCTTATAAAAAGATTAAAACGAAACATTTCTTTAAAGCCCTTGATTTGTTTATTTTTTTCAAGAATTCTCGCAATCATTTTTTCCTGAAGTTCGGGAACAGACCAGAGGCGAGAAACGATTTTTCCGTAATCATCAGCCGGATTTTTTCCGGCATGGAGGCGCTCCCAGTCAAACGATCCTAACCTGCCATCAGGAAGTTTTATCAAATTCGTTTGGAAAACATCTTCTGAAAGCAGGCGAACTGGTTGTTGCGATTCAAACTCAAATGATTCACGTGAAAGCGCTTCCGCTTTGCGGAAAACGTCTTCTCCCAATATTGTAATAATAGCTTCTTTTTTTTGAGCAAGCTTCGAGCTTTCTATTTTTTCATAATTTGATTCATGCAATGAAGGAGCAAGATGCTTTACTTTTTCAGGACTGATTTTTTGGACGGCAAGAATAATTTCAATTATCCTATCCATGTCTTTTTCTTCCATGGCATCTGCATTGGTTGTATCATGCGTTCCCAGTATTTTTCCCTCAAATTTGCTTATGAGAATGGCTTTTGGATTTCCACTTGGAGGATGTGTTTCATAAAGTTCTGGAAAAACAACCTCATCTCGAATACCGGGGTCCATATTGCTTTTAATTTCAGGGATTAATTCCCTGTAAAACGCAGCTTCTCTGTCCATGCCCTTGCTTTCGGATGATGGAATTTCAGTTTTATAAATAAGTTTTTTATTCGGATTTTCGCGAGATTCTACTTCAAACACGCCAAAGGGTCTTCTCATAATGAGCTTCGGATCAAGATTTTCTATGTCGCGAGCTTCGGTTTTTATAAAGACCGCGCTTGGCTTTAAATCTAATTCGCGCATTTCATTCAAATAACCTTCGAGCACTCCTCGAGCCCTTTCTTCTTTGTTTTCTTTTGACTCTGTAAGCATTTGCCAGATATTTTCACTTTCCATAATTTTATATCTTAATAATTTATCTTGAATTGCGAAACTCGACTTGTCATTCCCGCCCCGTATCAATGTACGGGGTAAACTCCAGAGGGAATCCAGTCAATTTTTTAAGATCGTGGACCCCCGCCTTCGCGGGGGTGACAGAAAAACTGTGTTTCGTCATTCAAGATAAGCTATCATTTATCCTTTTTTTCGCCCCACTGCCAGCGTGGTTTTTCTTCGGTGCGAAAGCAGATTATAATCAGGAGAATTGTTATAATTATAAAACGCGGAATGAAATTGATCAAAATATCGTTTATAGATTTTGATTTTGAGTACATATAAAAAAATGGGATATACAGCAAGCCGATGTAGGCTAATAATATTAACCATCCTTGCCATGTGCAAGGATACCATCCCCAGCCGTATGTTTTTGCCTTGAACCAAAGTTTTTTCATGGAAGCGGGAGAGGAGAGTGAAAGTTTTATCGGTTATATAAGTGACCGTGTGAAGCTTTGTATCATAGCACGCGCGCAACAAAACATCCTCGTGAAATAAGAGATGCCATTTATATATTCCCACGCGTCGGGCGTGAGCTTTTTTATCCGGGGAAGCAGGGGAGAAATATAGAGCAGGTATTTTTTCCATGAGAGATAGAATTTTTTCGGAATGGTTTTTTGGATAAAGCGAAAAAAGAGCCTGCATTCGCCGGGGAGCTTTTTGGCAACAGCTATTCCCGCCTCGCGGTAATTTTTTGCGTGAATCGCTACTATTTTCATGTTATTTTTCAAATTCTTTTACTGCTTTTCGGTATCGGCAATAGTCGCAGTCCGGATGGGGTATTGGCAATACATCTGACATAAGGCATTTTTTAATATCACAAATCACATTTTCAACCCATGAGTCATTACCCATATAGGGGAGAAGCGTTATGTTAAACTCCAGCTTTGCGTCAAAGGCGGTTTTATCAGTGTCGCCGTTACAGTAGACAAAATAGCCGGTAGGAGAAACCTTAAAACCATTTTTTCTAAAAAGCCACTGGTATACTTCCATCTGTCGTTTAAATCCTATCTGCCAGTCTGCGTCAAGATTTACTTCGGAATCTTTTGATGTTGCTTTGTAGTCCACTATAATAAGCTCGCCATCGGGATTCGCCCAGACGTCATCCACCCCACCGGTTATCATGAGATTTGTCGGTTGATGATAATATTGTACTCCTCTCCGCAGGGCATCGCGCCATTCATTTATTTTTTCATGATCAAAGGGCACGGCGTCTATTTTATATGCCTTCATGAGCGGATGGGAGGATTGTTTGGCGCGGTGGATGTCAAATTCTTTTTTAAGCAGCATGTCAACCGCGGAATTCAAACTAAAAGGATATCCAGGAGGCTGGGCAACTCCAAGTCTTCGGTCAAGATAAAAGCATCGCTCACAGTTGAGGAAGAGATCTATTTTTGAGCGGCTTATCTTAAACGTTTCTGTGGGAGACTTGCCCCCATGGATTTTTGGATTGAATACATTTTTTGTACGGTTTGGATTGTAGTATTTTGACATAGAAGTAAGTTGTTATATTTTTTTCATTATACCATTATTTATAAAATATAAAAAAAGGATACTATGCGTATCCTTTTATCTTTGATTTTTTCTGAAAAGAACAAGAGTGTGTTTCTTTTGTCGATCAAGAATGATTTTTACATTTTTCAGGAAAGGCATGCCGAGTATCATCTTACAATTCAAGGCAGTAAACAGTCGTACCTTAAAATAATATTTATTAGCTAAATAAATTTTAACATTTTCAATATATAACGCCCAGCGGCCAATACCTGCGAAACCTGTCAAACGCCAATACTTAAAAGGTGGACCGTAGGGAATTATTATTGTATTTTGTAGCTGAGTTTTTATTTGTGCTAAATAATTTAGATAGTTTCTTAAATCCTCCTCATTCTTTTGAGTTAATATTGCCATGGTCATTACATTAACAGTACATTCCGTTGCACCAGTATCGATAAGCATAGTATTATTTGGTGATATTGAAGTATTGTTAAATTACAGCCTTATTAATTCTGATGCAATATGAGGCCTTGTATCGCCATGCATATTATGGGTAATTGGAATAATTTTACGTAAGAGCAGTTTATCTTTTATGCACATTTTTTACATCGATAATGATGTTTTAGGATTTGCAGTTCCGACAGCAGCGATAATATATTCTTCCTCTTTAAGCCCCAACTTTTTTGCATTTTTTCGCAACGCTTCTTCACTGTTTCCAGTTTCAAGTATTTCTTGTTCGGAAATAAGAAGCAGTTTTCCATTGTACTCTAAAATTAGATTACTTCTATTCTCTTCAACCCACTTCATATTTTTTTTACGTTCCGGAGTGAAGAATTTCATAGTTTACTCCCTTCAAAAAGATGTAAATTGTAAAGATCAATAAAACCCCCATGATTATACCATGGGAGCTTTTGAATGTCAAAAGATTTTAGCGATTTTCAAAAAACCATTATTTTATCCCCAGCTCTTGGCGCCT
>CAYJWS010000024.1:0-15932 GCA_964373925.1 uncultured Gammaproteobacteria bacterium | reverse complement strand
TATAAACTTAATGATATATCTATGCCAAAAAGAACGTATCAGCCAAAAAATAGGCGAAGGAAGAGAGTTCATGGCTTTCGAAGGCGCATGAGAACAAAAGACGGAAGAAATGTATTACGAAGAAGGAGGGGCAAAGGAAGGCGGCGCCTTACTGTTTAGTAAATACGTATTTCATGCTTAGTAAATCCAATAGATTAGCGAAAAAACAACATATCCGCTTTGTTTTAAAAAAAGGAAGAAGTGTAAGAAATCAAGACCTTCGAGTTGTTTACTTACCAACACAGCTCACCCACAGCCGATTTGCTTTTGTTGTTTCAAATAAAATATCAAAAAGCTCTGTAAAACGAAACAAGCTACGACGACAGTTACGATCAATCATCCATGCAAATCTCGAAAAATTATTGCCATCATACGATATTATTTTCATAGCAAGCACAGGCGTAATAACAAAGAATTTTTTAGAACTCAAGTCTTTGGTGGAAAGCATATGTATGAGAGCACGGCTTTTTAAGAATAGCGCATCTCAACATGGAAAATAATGGCGACATAAAGCGGAGGCTTTCTCGATATAGTAAGGGCATTGCCCTTTTTTCTATTACAGTATATCAAAAAACCCTCTCGCCCGATCATGGTTTGCTAAATTTTTTTTATCCAAATGGTTTTTGCAGATATAAGCCCACCTGCTCGGAGTATACCTATCGAGCGATTGAAAAGCATGGCATAGCGCGGGGCGTGGTTTTGGGCGCACTAAGGATTCTTCGATGCAATCCTTGCAGCCGCGGCGGCTGGGATCCGGTGAAATAGTTATTATATGGTTAAATTGTTATATTGTTGCAAGATTAGCAATGTAACAATGCAACAATTTAGCAATTAATAAACATATGAAACAATTCTACACCCTTATACTCTATCAACCGATATTTAACGCCTTGGTCGTTTTGTATAATTACATGCCGGGGCATGATATTGGCGCGGCGATAATAATTTTAACCATCATAATTAAAATTATTCTGTACCCGCTTACGGCAAAGTCAATTAAGTCGCAGAGAGACCTCCAGCTTATTCAGCCAAAAATACAAGAAATCCAAAAAAAATATAAGGGACAAAAAGACATACTATCCCAAGAGCTTATGAAACTCTATAAGGCGGAAAAAGTAAACCCGTTTTCATCTTGTCTTCCCCTACTCATCCAGCTTCCTTTTTTTATAGCAGTGTTTTCTGTGTTTCGTAACGGCTTAAGTGGTAACGAATCGCTTCAGCTTTTGTATCCATTCATACATAATCCTGAAAGTCTTAACCCAATATCATTGGGCATCTTAGACCTTTCTAAAAATCATAACCTTATCTTGGCTGTTGTAGCAGGAGCTACTCAGTTTTGGCAGGGAAAAATGCTTATGCAAAAAAAGCCGCTGGTACATGGCGCGGGCGCGAAAGATGAGGACATGGCAGTGGCCATGAATAAGCAGATGACCTATATTATGCCTCTGTTCAGCGCGTATATTAGCTGGGCGCTTCCATCGGGATTGGTGGTGTATATTATAACAACAACCCTTCTCACCATACTTCAGCAGTACATGGTGTTTCACAAGAAACCAGTTTCCGCTGTTTCAACAGAAGTAAAATAAAACAGCCCGTTTGGGCTGATGAGTATATACAGAATAACTTATGAGCTTATGTTAATTTCTATTTGGTGACGACTTGCCCGAAGCGTGACGATTCTAACGACTATCGCCACTGTTAATTTTTCTTAAAATTGCACACAAATTTTTTAAAAAATTGGTATTATAAAATTAACAATCAAAAAGACGCTTATTGTAAGCGTCTTTTGCTTTTTTTGTAAATTTTATAATTGCATGCCTCTGCCAACAACAACCGTGAGCTTGTTGGGGACTACCTCGATATCAATTGGCGGTTTGAGGACTTTTTTTCCGTCTGTGGTAACGGTGACTGACTTTTTTGTGAGTACGGATATTTTTTTAAATGGAAAAACGCTGTTTTTTATATTGCGGCCTCTTTTTATAATTCCGAAAAATGAAGAAGAAAGCTCTTGTGCCGGCTGAACTAAAGCTTCTAAAAACCCGTCTTGAGGGTTAAAAAAAGAGCTGTCGCGCACCCCAACCCTTTCCATGGCCACGGGCCTCAAATTGCATATGCTAATAACGCAATTATTCGTATCAGGCGTTATATGATAGCTGTTTTCGCACTCAAGAGTAATTTTATTTTCCGCCGATATGTTAATTCCGGATATAAAATAGGTATTGTTTACCCGTCCTAGGTCAATTTTTTGCAGTTTTCGGGCAGAAAGGACATCGCAGGCCTCCTCGCCTTCCGGAATTCCAAGATCATATGCTATGGTATTGCCCTTTCCAATAGGAATAATTCCAAAGGTAATGCCCTCATATTTTGCGATATTATTTATGGCCGCGGACACGGTTTCGTCGTTTCCAACCGCAACAATGGTTTTAACGCCGAAGCGAACCTCATCACTTATAAGCTCTTTGATGTTTTTGAGCGGAGAGAGGCGGGAGATTTTTCCTCCAATTCCAAGGTCGGTGAGGCGCATCTCTACCCTGGAGAGAAGTTTGTGATATTTGTTATCATTCAAGAAATGATCGTAGAGATAGAGGTACATACCCGGTATATCAACTTCCAATACCAAACGCCCTTGAGCGCTTGAATTGTATTAATCGTAATCCTAAGAACCTTCGACCTTGTGTTGTTTTTAGATAATGTTCACGGCGTTTGGCGTCTATACTATTAAGACATCCTTCAAAATATATAAGCTTAAATGGCATTCTGGATTTCGTCGAAAAGTTTAATCCTTTATTATGTTTTTCGAGCCTTACTTTCAAGTTGCTCGTATATCCAATGTAGTGTTTTTTATCTTTTAAGCTTTTTAAAACATATACATAGAAAAACATATTGGAAGTTGTATTACCGGGCATACAAAAAAATTTCCAATTACCAATTCCTAATTACTAATAAAATGAATAAATTTTAGCACTGAAAAAATATCTAGAAATTAGATATTAGGAATTAGAAATTATTTTTATAATGCTCTTGTCTTAGCGCTATCTTCGTATGCGCGCGCATCTTTTGACTTCATGGATTTAATCATTTTATCATCCTGCTTGGAAATATTTTCGTCTCCCACTAAACATTTTCCATTAAGAACTGCGCCCGAGGCGACCGAGATGGTTTTTGTTTTAATATCACCAAAAATTTTAGCGGATGCCGTGAGCTCCAGGCCCTCCTTTACAGAGATATTGCCGCGTATTTCCCCAGAGACAAGGGCGTTTCCAGCAGAAACATTGGCGGCTATCTTGGCATTGTTCCCCACGCGCAGGTATTTGTCGGTTTTTAGATTTCCGGTAACGGCCCCCTCAACAACAACATTGCCGGCTGCGATAAAATCCCCCTCAACATGCACGGACGGGCCGATAACAGTTTCAATTTCTTGGACGTTTTCTTCTTTTTTGAACATAATAATATGTATTATGAATTACTGTTACCATAATTATAGTTGTACGCGCGCAAAAAGTCAAAGACGCGGGGTATTGATTTTTTATAATAAAAATGTTATTCTATTTTATAATCCGCTTTCGTCCCGCAGTCGCGGGACTACGGCGGACGAGTAGTTGGTCTAATTCCCCGCAGCGAACCATGGAAAAAGAGTCCTGAGCCAGCTTTGGGGTTCATGCCATTTTGATTAATAATTCATAAGAAACGAGACTATGCCCACCAAACATGCTGCGTTTAAAGCCCTGCGAAAGAGCCGAAAGAACGCGGAAAAAAACGTTTTTATTATTGAGAATATCAAATATCTCATAAAGCATACAAAAAAATCGGCAGACGCGAAAAATTCTGAAAAGGCAAAAGAATTTTTGGCGCAATCCGTCAAGGCCATTGATAAGGCGATCCAAAAAGGCGTTTTTAAAAAAAACAATGGAGCCCGAAAAAAATCGCGCGTAACAGCCTACATTAACGCTCTTGCGAAAAAGTAAAACTTTATTCCCCTCCGCTGAACACTCCCGATAGCTATCGGGAGATGAAAATATGAGGGAATCCCCCGTAGTCCGCCAGCCGGCGGGACGAAGGGGGATAAAGAGCTTCTGGCCTCGGCCGTGAGCTCGGCCGAATGGGAATGAAAAATATATCTTGACACCCTCCGAACGCTTTCGGAGGGTTACTGGTGTGTTCCATTAGGTGAGAACAAACAGGTCCAACGAAGCTCGAAGATCGCTTATGTGTCCTGTTTTTGTTTTTTTATCCATAGCAAGGATTTTAGAGTGCATGTTTTTAAGATGGATGAGATCAAAATTTTTGATTTGCGAAATTGATTTTTTTGCAATAAAAGGATGAAGTGATAATTCTCGTGCCACGTCTTGATAGGAAGCGCGTTCGTTACCTTGCACGAAGCTTTTAATCATAATAAGGTTTCGGGTAAGCCATAAGCATTTATGGAGTAGCTCTGTGGGCGATATGCCGCTTGATAGGAATTTTCGCACAAGCACAAGAGCTAATTTTTTATTGTTATTCCCTATGGCGTCCGTAAGCTCAAAAATATTTTCGTCCACTTCAGCGTTCGAAAGATTTTTTATGTCTTCAAGCGAGATTTCTTTACCTCGTTTGAAGCTCGCGAGTTTTTCAAGCTCCGTATCCATTTCCCAGAGGTTGTTACCTATGGTATCGCAAAGAAATTGATCCGCTTGAGAAGATATCGCGCCTCCACGGCTTTTCATCTTGTTTCGCATCCAGACCATTAGCTCCTTGGGATTAAGGGATTCAAACGAGTACGCATATTTTTCTTTCAGGAGTAATTGTGCGAAGGGATTATTTTTAAGTTTTTTAGCGTCTAGCACCCCCTCCCAAAAAATTACAATAGTATTTTCCAGAGATTTTTTTTCAATTAAGCCCTCTATAGCTTCTAAGCTTTTTTCGCCCTTTTTGCTTGCCAAAATATTTTCAATAACCACCATTCTTTTTTTAGCAAGAAATGGAATGGTTATAAGGGCGTTTTCTATCGCCTCGGGGCTTGCCGTGTTGCCGTCGAGGGTCTGCATGTTGATGCCGGACGCGTCAACATCTTTTATAAACTTATCTTTAAGCTCTTTGAGTTTTTGCCGGCTACGGAAGGTGTCCGGTCCGTAGAGAAATATAATCATACAATAGTTGAGGCATCAGAGTGAAGCTGGACAGGTTACTGTACTTTTTCCACCTTTCACGCAGTATATACTTCCATCCTTTTCCATTTTTGTCGCAAGGTAATAGTCGCATCCCTTGTTTGCGGCCCACCCCGCGGGGCATGCACCTTCTGTGTCCCCGTTGGTTATGGGTTCGTACTTATAAAAATACGTTGAGTCGTTTCTGGGGTCTATGGGCAAGTTTTGCAAGATGGTGCTTTGTGTAACAATTTCTTTGTAAATATCTGCGGTTATCTCCCAACCGACCCCAGAATATGATGAACACGCACCTGCTCCGCCCCCCCTGCTTGAGTCGCAGTTATTTTCAGCAGTATTGTTTGGAGGATAAAAATTGTTTCTTGAAAAATACACCTCCAGCGCGACTTGGATTTTCGCAAGATCGCTTTTTCTTTGCTGGTCGCGGGCGTTTTTTTGTGCGGAAACAAATACAACCGTTATAATAGTTGAGAGCGTGCCAATAATAGCGATGACCACAAGCAATTCTATAAGAGTGAACCCCTTTTTATTTTTCATTGGGAATTGGTAATAAGAAGTTATTTTGAATTATGGAATTCTTATTTTTGGTCATCGCGATCTCTCGACCTCGAGGCTCGAGACCGAGAGGGGAGTCCCGCGGCCGCGGGACGACGTGGCGATCTAATCGTAGATTGCTTCTCCCCGAAAGCTTTCGGGGATCGCAATGACAGAAATAATTATTCTACGCTCTCAAAATATAAGTTTCGTAATTCAAGGAAATCATATATTAAAAGGCTCCATCTCGCCCCAATTTTTTCCTACTTCCACATTTGCCTTGATTGGCGCGCGAAGCTTATATACTTTTTCCATGGCGCCTTTTATAAACTTTGCAACTTTTTCAACCTCTTCTTTCGGCGCTTCAAATATAAGCTCGTCATGGACCTGTAGTATCATTTTAGTATTTTTTGAGACGAGAGGCAACTTTTTATATATTTCAATCATCGCGAGCTTTATAAGATCTGCGGCGGTTCCTTGAATGGGATGATTGGTTGCCATTCGCTCCGCTGCCGCGCGTATGGGATGAATAGAAGAATGAATTTCCGGAAAATACCTCCTGCGCCCAAAAAGCGTCTCCACGTAGCCTTTTTCGCGAGCGAGCTCTTTTGTTCTTTCAAGATATTTTTTGATAGCGCTGTGTATCGTAAAATATTTTTCTATAAATTGTTTTGCTTCTTTATTGGATATGCCTTCCCGCGTCGCAAGGCCATAGGATCCCATGCCGTAGATAATGCCAAAATTTATGGCTTTTGCCGCGCGGCGCATCTGCGGCGTAACCTTGCCTTGTTCAACGCCCGCGATCTCCGCGGCTGTCCGAATATGGATATCTTCATTATTTTTAAATCCCTCAATCATTGCCTCGTCGTTTGCCAAAGACGCGATAACGCGAAGTTCTATTTGCGAGTAGTCCGCGGCAATAAGCACGTTGCCCTTATCGGCAATAAATGCTTTTCGTATTTCTTGTCCAAGCTCTGTTCGTATGGGAATGTTTTGTAGGTTGGGGTTAGAAGAAGAAAGCCTTCCGGTTGCGGCAATGGTTTGGTTAAAGCTTGTATGAACGCGGCCGTCTTGTTTGCTTACGAGCTTTGGCAGGGCGTTTACATAGGTTGAAAGAAGCTTTGCCAGCTCTCGGTATTCCATAATGAGCGAGATCACCGGATGCTTGTCTTTGAGTTTTTCAAGCTCCGCCGCGGCGGAAGAAATGCCCGTCTTTGTCTTGTGCAGGCCTTCGGTTGAGATATTAAGAACATCAAAAAGTATTTCTTTGAGCTGAATGGGAGAAGCTACATTGAATTGTTTTCCGGAGATTGTGTAGATTTTTTCTTCCAGCGCTTTAATTTTTGACCCAAGGCTTTTTGACATGGTCGCAAGGAAATCAGAATCTATCTGTACGCCGTTTTTTTCCATTTCAACAAGCGTGTACACAATAGGCATCTCTATTTTTTCAAAAAGTCCGACATTGTTTGATTCAACAAGCTGTTTTTTAAGGGGCTGCACGAGTCGCAAGGTAAAGTCAACATCTTCACAGCAGTAATCAGACACTCGTTTGAGCGGAACTTCCGCCATGGTTTTTTGATTTTTACCCTTTTTGCCTATCAGATCTTCAATGGGTTGCATTTGATAGCCAAGTTCGGTAAATGCCATGCTGTCTAGGCTATGCTGACGCGACCCCGGATTTATGAGATAGGAGGCGATCATTGTGTCAAAAAGTTCGCCTTTGACTCGAATCCCCTCGGAGTACAAGGCTTCTATGTCGAACTTGATGTTTTGCCCGATTTTTTTAATTTTAGGATTTTCAAAAATAACTTTGAGCTTTTCGTACCACACCTTATTTTTTGGGATAAAATACGCCTCGGATATTTTCCACGCAAAGCCCATGCCTACAAGGCCGTTTTTCGCAAGCGCATTCACTGAATTGGTTTCAGTATCAAGGGCAAACTTTTTTTGCTTGTTTAATTTTTGTAAAAATAAAGTAAATTTTTTTTCTGTATCAATGAGATGATATAAAACACTCCCCTCTTCCACAACATGGGGCTTTCCTGCTGGTTTTTCCAAAAGAGAGCTCTGGGCGTCTTTTGAGAGAGTTGTTTCTTTGGCCGCGCCGTCGCCGGATATTTCAGCGCTCTTTTGCGTGCTCTCTGAAAACGAGAGGATTCTTGAGAGAAGCGATTTAAACTCAAGCCGCTGAAAAAGCGGCACGATAGTTTTTATGTTAAGCGCTTGAGTTTTGCATTTTTCTGTATCTATTGATATCGGAACATTTTTTATCAGAGTAACAAGTTTTTTTGACAGAAACGCCCCTTCTTTTTGTTCGGCGAGCAGTTTTTGGTATCGGGGCTTTATTTTTTTTGAATCCAAATTTTTATAAATATTTTCGAGCGTCGTAAATTCTTTAAGAAGATCAATGGCTGTTTTTTCTCCAATGCCCTTTACCCCGGGAATATTGTCGGAAGGATCACCACGAAGCGCCTTAAAGTCAACAATCTGTTCTGGCGTGAGGCCGTCAAATCGCGTCTTTACCTGTTGTGTGTCATATATCAAAATATCTGATATGCCTTTGTGCATGGAGTATACTTCGGTTGCGTCATCAACAAGCTGAAGCGTGTCCATGTCGCCGGTCACAATAATATTGCGAATTGCCCCTCGGTCTTGAGCTCGGGGTCGAAAGACGAATTGCGAATTGCGAATTTTTGCTACGATTGTGGCGATCACGTCATCGGCCTCATAGCCTTCTTTTTCATAAATAGGAATGCCAAAAGCCCGTACCACCTCTTTGATGATGGGGATTTGTTCATAGAGTTCATCGGGCTTTTTTTCGCGGGTTGCCTTGTATTCTTTATATTCTTTATGGCGAAAGGTTGGGCCCTTCAGATCAAACGTTGCCACAAGATAGTCGGGCTTAAGATCTTTGTATACGCGCAGAAGTATTGAAGTAAAGCCATATACAGCATTTACCATTTGCCCATTTTTGGTCATAAGGGTAGGCGGAAGCGCGTGCCACGCGCGGTGCACTATTGCATTTCCATCTATAATCACGAACTTTTCTTTTTTGCCGGTCATAAGTTTTTCTAATTTTTGTCATTCCGGACAGTGATCCGGAATCTATGACATTAATGGCATTGCTCACCCTAAATATTGGACGACAACCATAAGCATTATAGCATTTTTATGATTTTTATATATGTATGTGTAAAAAATATCTTAAATAAGCTAAAATATGGATTTATATTGACAAATTATAGATAATGTGATATTATATTTCATTAGTGTGAGATTGTCTCATGCTAAGATACCAATGTTCTTTTTAAGGGCAATGTTATGAAACAGTTGAAGTTTTTTTTGGTTGCTTGTTTCTGGATGTTTCTCGGTCTTTTGTGGCCGTATTATCGAGAGTTTCTCTTGAGTTCGCCACTGTTGTCGGTGACAGCATCCGCGAGTTTGTTAGCGTGCCTTATAATTTTTGTGGCTAGGGTAAAAGAAATAAAATCCTAGGCCGGATTTTGTGCGAGCGGTTCGAAATATACAAACCGCTCCCTTCCCAAGACGGTACTAGTTGGTAGTTGATAGTTTGTAGTTTATAATACTATTCACTACCAACCATAAACCATAAACTCATACCGTCTCGGGAAGGGAAAGTATCAATATAGTTCTTTTTTGAAAGGCGGTGTCAAGTGAAAAAAATGACCCACGCGGAGATTGATCGGTGGGTGAGCGAACACCCTCGTGAATACGAGGAGTGGGTACGGCAAACCGAGGAACACCTCAAGAAGCAGGGTTTTCCCGATGATCGGCGGACCCGATCTATTGCGGAGCAGTGCTTTTCTTCTGTGTGGGAAGAGTACGGCCCTGAAGGCCTCTAGAAAAGATAAGAGCAATTCGTAGTGAATTGCTCTTTTTCGGTTTCATTTTTTTATATCATTAAGAGAAAGAGCATATACCTATATGTATAACATAATTTATGAGATTCTAGATTTTTTTGCGGAGGTGTTATTGGTTGCAAAAGCAACCGAGAACTTTCCGTCTATACGCGAATGATCAAGATAGGTGATAGCTCCTCCGCCATAACGGCACGCTTCGCAAAAGAGAAAAATCTCTATATTGTCTTCACTGGTATTTCCTCGGACAATAAGCTTTTCTGCTCTCCCATGAAAGCGAAGTATCCAAAAATTTTCAATTTGCCGCGCGTTTTTTAAGCGCATAATGTTTCCAGGCCTCATACTGGAGGCAATTATGCCCAAGCCCTCCCTTTCGTGTATATTGGATTCTTGGAGTACATACACACCATCGTTTCCGATTTGTGTAACGCGCATATTTCCTCCTCAAAAAAAGTTGATGATAAGGAGCGAGTATGTTATATTTATAGCATAAAAAGCTTAAAATTTGAAGTACGCTTGTTTTTACCCCCTCACCCCATCCCTCTCCCCTCTGGGGAGAGGGTGTCCGCAGGACGGGTGAGGGGTTTTTAAGAATATTTTTTCACTATGTACTTACAGAGATTAGAAATTTCAGGATTCAAATCGTTTGCGAACAAAACTATATTGGAGTTTCCCGGTCCTAAGGCTAATGATATCGGCAAAAAGTGCGGCATAGCTGTAATAGTCGGCCCCAATGGTTCTGGAAAATCAAACGTGGCCGACGCCATACGCTGGGTTTTGGGCGAGCAGTCGCTCAAGCTTTTACGCGGCAAAAGAACCGAGGATGTTATTTTTTCCGGTTCAGAAAAAAAGGCGCGTTTGGGGCTTGCGGAGGCGTCGCTTTTTTTAAATAATGAAGACCGCGCGATGGACGTGGATTATCCCGAGGTGGTGATAACGCGAAGGGTGCACAGAGGCGGCACCTCGGAGTACCTTGTGAATAAAAATCTTGTGAGGCTGCAGGATATTCTCATGCTTACCGCAAAGGCGCATTTCGGACAAAAAAGTTATTCGGTTATCGGGCAGGGCATGATTGATTCTATTCTTAATGCGACACCATTTGAACGAAAAGATTTTTTTGACGAGGCAGTTGGCGTGAAGCAATATCAAATTAAACGCGAGCAGTCTATTCGCAAGCTTGAGACAGCATGGAAGAATTTAAAACAGGCGCAGGCAGTGCTTGAAGAAATAGAGCCGCGGCTTCGTTCGCTCTCACGTCAGGTAAAGCGGCTTGAGCGGCGCGATGAGATTGAAAAAGAGCTTTTGGAAAAGCAAAAAAAATATTACGGATTTTTATATTCACAGCTCCACTCCCAAAAGAAACAGCTTGAGCCTCGCTACAAAGCACTTGATGCGCAGTTTCATAATAAGGCGCGGGAGCTCTCGGAGATCCAAAACCATCTTAATATTTTAGAAAAAGAAGATTCGCGCACAGAGGTGTTTAATCAGCTCCAGCAAAAATACCAAAAGATTCTCGAGAAGAAAAACAGCCTTAAGGAAGAAAAAATAATTTTAGAAAATAAGATAGAGCTGTTGCGCCACAAAGAAGTCGCAAAAATCATCCCCATACATCTTGATCAAGTCTTGCGGGGCCTTAAAAGCATACACTCTCTTAACTAGGTATTAAGGTAATAATTGTCGTCCATAAAAAGCATTGACGGACTTACGGCGTTTAAGGTCGAATTTGAAGCAGTTTCTCAAAAAATTGACGAGCTTGTTTTGGAGTTTGAAAAACCAAGAGTAGAGGTAAAAAAACCAACAGAGCCCGACCACGCGCTTTCACAAAAACTCGCCGAAGCAATAAAAAATATTGAATCCATTGAGGCGGAGCTTGGGCGATCCCGCGATGAAGTCGCGAGTTTTAACCAAAAGGAAGAGCAAAAAAAAGGAAAATTTTTTGAACTTCAGAGGAAATTTCAGGCAAAACAAAGCGAATACAACTCCATTTCACAGGAGCTTAGCAACGTGCGAATAGAGCTCGCGAAATTTGAAACAAAGATGGAAGATCTGATGAATGAAATCCACGGAGAGCTCAAAGACAGTTTGTGGCTTAAGGATGCTTCATCGCATGAACATATAGACCCGCAAAGCTCACTTAATGAAATCCATAGTCTCAAGCACCAGCTTGATCTTATTGGAGGAATTGACCCCGAAACGGTGAAAGAGTATACGGAAACAAAAGAACGGTTTGATTTCTTGGATACGCAAACACAGGATTTGAAAAAATCGATTGAGGGTTTGCGCACGGTCATAGAAGAGCTGGACGAAACCATACACCGGCAGTTTGATATTTCATTTAAAAATATTAACCGAGATTTTCAAAAATATTTTTACATTCTTTTTAATGGCGGAAAAGCGGATCTCGTACTTATAAAAGAAACGGAAAAAGAAGAAAAAGAAACGGAAAAACTTGAGGCGGCAATGGAGGGCGTTGAGATTATTGAGCAGGAGTCGGAAGAAGACAAGGCTATAAAAAAACTTTTAAAAGGAACATCGGAAAAGGTCATTAAGGGCGTGGAAATCATCGCAACCCCGCCCGGGAAAAAACTCAAGAGCATCTCAATGCTCTCGGGGGGTGAGCGTGCTCTAACTTCCATAGCCCTGATTTGCGCCATCATCTCTACCAACCCATCACCCTTTGTGGTGCTTGATGAGGTTGAGGCGGCGCTTGATGAGGCGAACTCGGATCGCTTCTCGTTTATTGTTGACCAGCTCTCGCATAAGACGCAGTTTATCATTATTACGCATAACCGCTCCACCATGCATCGCGCCTCGGTTCTCTATGGCGTTACCATGGGCGATGACGGGGTATCAAAGCTCTTGAGCCTGAAGATGGAAGAGGCGGAGGGGCTGGTTAGCCGCTAATGTGTTCATGAAAAAATTCTGTGACGAAAAAAGACGCTCATCTTTTGTGAGCGTCTTTTGATTTTTCAAAAGGGCATTACTCTCTCATCTCCCATCTAATTCATCTCTCGGCGTCTTACCCTTAATTCCGTGATTGTTTCTTTGAGCAGTTTTTTCCCTAAGCTCTCGGGGCCTCTACCAAGTTTTTTGCAGAGATCACGAATGAATTTTTTATAATCCGCAAATCTGCGACGGCAACCTTCGCACCCTTTAAGGTGAGATTGAGCTTTTGCTAAAACGTTCTTATTCATACCCTCTTGGTGGGTCAGGTGTACGAGAAACTCGTCGCTTAGACAGTCCAATATTGTTGCTCCTTTTTTATTTAGATAATAGTGAAAAGAACCAAGTCTATGATCATGCTAATACAGCGGGGATGCGAAGTCAAGGCGCATGAATGAAAATTTTGACACAACCGCTGTGTAAATTTTTCTTGAGGGCATTTTTTTCTTATATTCTGTCCCCATATTTGACATTTTTTTTAAAATTAGCTACTATTGGAATAACATTTTGACCCGATAGGGTCATTCTTATTCATAAAATATCCATACATACGGTATGCTTGTTATACGACTATCCCGAGTTGGCAGAAAGAATAATCCATCTTACAGAATTATTGTTTCGGAAAAAACAAAAGATCCTTTTGGCAGATTTCTTGAAATTTTAGGATTTTATGACCCAAAATCCAAGAATTGCGACTTAAAAAAGGATAGAATATTATATTGGATGTCAAAGGGAGCAAAGCTTTCCTCAACGATTCATAATCTTTTTATAGATAAAAATATAATTGAGGCGAAAAAGATAAAAGTATCAAGGGGCAAAAAAAATAATACCGCCCAGCATGAGAGCGCGTCAAAAGTAGCAGCGGCTACAGCTCCCGCAACTCCAGCTACCGCTTAAATAAGAAAAATAATCATATTTCACTTGACAAATTTTTTTAAGATGGTATAATATATTTATTAATGAAAATGAAGGTCGTTTTCGTTAAGAGACCAGTCTGTACATTACATAAAGCAGTACTGGGAAAGCAAGATTCATAATTTCTCTTTATTTGTAGTTAAATAAAGAGAGCAAAGGCTAGACTCGTATGACACCAGTCAAGGATCATGAGTTTGTAGAATACATCGTCAAGTCCATTGTAGGGCACCCAGACGATGTGAGGGTCGAACGAACGGTTGATGAAAGGGGAGTTTTACTCACTCTTCACATTAACCAAGAAGATATGGGATATGTTATTGGCCGAAAGGGCCAGACAGCGCACTCTATAAGAACGCTCGTCAAAATAGTTGGCGCGAGAAATAATGCCCGAGTTCACCTCAAGATTTATGAACCAGAAGGTTCACGACCTCCAAGGAGAGAAGAGGCCGACACGTCAGTTGTAGATGACTTGAAAATATAAATTCAAATTTTCAACCACAAATCCCCCTCCGCACATAGAGCGAGGGGTTTTGTGTTTATAGTCTTGAAACTTGAAACCTAAAACTTGAAACTTTTTGAAAATTGTTTAATAATTATTTTTAAGGTTTTACGTTTCATGTTTTAAGTTTTACGATCTATGCGTTTTGATATTATTACAATTTTTCCGCAACTGCTTGAGTCTTATTTTTCGCAGACTATTTTAGCGCGCGCGAAAAAAAAGAAATTATTGGATATACGCATTCATGACTTGAGAAAATACGCGCCCAAGGGAGACCCGCATAAATCCGTTGATGACAGGCCGTATGGCGGAGGGCCGGGAATGATTTTGAAGATTGAACCCATTTATAAGGCGTTGCGAAAAATTACGAATTATGAACTACCTTTCGACCCCGAGCTTCTTTCGACCCCGCCATCGGCCCTGAGGGCTCAGGCCCTGAACGGGAGCTCAAGACCGAGGGGCAAGGCCGAGCGGCGAATTACGAATATAAAAAAGAACAATCCGCAATCCGTCTTTCGACCCCGAGCTCAAGACCGAGGGGCAATCCGCAATACTCGAATAATAATGTTAACTCCTTCTGGAAAGAGATTTACCCAGCGCGATGCCGAACGGCTATCAAAGTATAAAAAAATAATTTTACTCTGTGGACGCTACGAGGGATTTGACGCGCGGGTGGAAAAATTCGTTGACGAAAAAATTTCTATCGGCGATTATGTTTTGGCTGGCGGAGAGGTGCCTGCAATGGTAGTTGTTGAAACAGTGGCACGCCATATTCCTGGGGTGGTCGGCCACAAGGATGCGCTTAAGGAAGAGACATTTTCTAAAGATTTGGACTATAAAGAATATCCTCAATATACACGTCCGGAAGTGTTTTATCCGGAAAAAATAAGCCAGCCCAAGGCTGGTCGGCCTCGGGCCGAAAATCAAAAACATGGTTTGCCAAGACGTAGCCGTGGCGGAGTTTGGCGCGTGCCACAAGTGCTTCTTTCGGGAAACCATAAAAAGATTCAGGAGTGGAGAAACAAAAGTCAAAAATAGCAAAAGCTATATTAGATTGTTTTTTGTATAAAAAAAATGAGTAAAATTCATTATAATTATTTTTTTAATGTTATTTCTCGGGGTGTATTTTTTTCTCACGAATTTTTTTAATATTTTCGGCCCTCTGTAAAATTTCCGCCGCCCGCAAAATACTTTCCGCCGCCTCTCTTTGGGGGTTTTGTTCAATGTAGATAGCTTTTGGATTGTTTTTTGAATCTTTAATTTCTTGAAAGCTCCTTCCCCCCTTCTTTTTTATTGGGATATTTTTTTCAATAGTATTTTTTGCCTCCCGCGTGTATCCCCCCACAAGAACAGACGTGAAAGATCCACTCTCCAAAAGCATTCCCGTATCATTCCCGCTGTCTCCCGCCACAATCCCCTTTTTTATGCCTGTGATTTTTGCAAGATATTGCACCGAACCCGCTTTTGTTATGGGCAGTATATCGAGGCAATATTTTTTTGGCGATTCGTCGGGTTTGAGGGTTTTATTATAATTTATTTCCTCACATAGCACGATTGATTGGTCGGGAAAAAACTGGGAAACTTCTCGGCTTATTTTTTCAATCCCCGAAGGATCCGAAAAGAAGTGAAAACTTATTTTAAATTTTTGGTGCTCGGTATCGGGCTTCTCAAGCAAGTTTTTTTCCCTGTCAGGCCTTTGGAAGCCCAGCTTCCACTCGGGATGATTTTTTTCAAAATCAGATATCATTAATAAAGCCTTTTTACAAAGTTCCTTTCTGTCATACCCCGTTTGCTGTAACATGTTTTCAAAGTACACATCTTTTTTATAAGAAATTCCGCCATCCTTGTTGGTATGTTTTATCCATATTTCCGTTCCCACTGCCCCGGCAATAGCTTCAAAATACGGAAGCTCCCCACTTTTTATCCTCTTTGTCATTCCCTCGAAGTCATTTCCAGCAACTGCGTTAATCGGAAAATTTTTTT
>CAYJWS010000023.1:1959-16254 GCA_964373925.1 uncultured Gammaproteobacteria bacterium | reverse complement strand
TTGATCTGGGCAGGCGTCGGTGCATCCGAGGCCCAACCAGTAACATGCGAATTACTCATCGCACATCTCCTTAAAAAGGGTAAAAAGAACAGTTCAATAAACATCAGACGTTCCGATGTTTAATATATAAAAATAGCATAAACACCATAACTTGTCAATATTTTTTCAAATTTTTCTATATTTTGAATAAAAATTTTTTTATTACCTTAAATTACAAAACTCTCTAGAATTGTCATCTTGTCATCCCCCCGAACGCTTCCGTGGAAACCTAGTCAATTTATTAAGATTATGGACCCCCGCTTTCGCGAGGGTGACAGAAGGGAAGGTGTTTCGTAATTCAAAAATACATATTCATCTCCTTTAAAAACTCTCATATAAATGATATAGTTAGCTTATATTTTCTCACTTTTTATCAATATGAATAAAAAAATTCCAAAAATATTTCTTATATCCTCCCCTTCCGGCGGCGGCGAAGATTCTGTTATTGAAGGCCTTAAAAAACATATGCGTTTCAATAGGGTTATTACAACTGTCACCCGTCCCAAACGCAAAGGAGAAAAAATGGGCAAGCCGTATTATTTTGTCAATGAAAATCGTTTTAAAAAACTTATAAAAAATGAACAACTTATTGAATGGGCGTGTGTGTACGGCAATTTTCGAGGCTGTACTAAAAGTGAAATCGCGCGACTGCTCAAAAAAAACAAGCCAATTATCTGGAAAGTGGACTGGCAGGGAGTCGTAACCATAAAAAAATTATTTCCGGAGTCTATTTCTATCTTCATCGCTCCGCCATCATATCAGGAGCTGGAAAAACGCCTTATTGCACGTGGCCGCGATACGCTGGAAGATATCAAAAAAAGAAAAAAATTCACTCAACATTGGCTTACAAAAAAACATATATACGACCATATCGTGCCAAATCCCGATGGAAAACTTAAAGAGACTATTAAAAAAATTTCAAATATTATCCATGCGCATATAATCGCTTGACTTTATTTTAATTTTACATTATACTTTAAAAATATTAATAACCATCCCTCACCCATCCTCTCCCCTTGGGGGAGAGGAGATGGTGGAGAGGGGGATAAAAAATAATTTTATAAACTATGGCAGATGAATCAAAAGAGGAGCATGAACGAAAAAAAGAGGGCAAGGGCGAAAAAAAATCAATGGCAAAAGAGCCAATTCCAGAGCTTAAAAGCGGAATGACGGTGCGCGTGTATCAAAAAATCAAAGAGGAGTCAAAGGGGAAAGAAAAAGAGCGCCTTCAAATGTACGAAGGAATTATTATTTCCTACAATAAGGGCAAAAACCCCACTCCAACCATTACGGTGAGAAAAATCTCCGACGGAGTAGGTATTGAAAAAATATTTCCTCTTGCTTCTCCCAATGTCGTCCGAATCGTCCCGATAAAGCAGGCTCGCGTCCGAAGGGCAAAGCTCTACTACCTTCGCGACTACAAGAAAAAATTAAAGGAAGTAAAAATATAACCTTGAAACTTAAAACGTGAAACTTAAAGCTCAAAGTTACAAGTTTCACGTTTCGAGTTTTAGGATATGCCCAGGTGGCGAAACTGGCAGACGCACTACCTTGAGGTGGTAGCGGTCGCAAGACCTTGAGAGTTCAAATCTCTCCCTGGGCATTTTGGGCGGTTAGCTCAGCTTGCCCTCCCACCTTTGGGCGCGTAGCTCAATTGGTTAGAGCGCTTCGTTGACGTCGAAGAGGTTCCCGGTTCAATTCCAGGCGCGCCCACCAAAGGTGTGAGGGTGAAGTTAGAGCGCCCCGAATGCTTTCGGGGATATCGTAGGTTTCCCGCCCGGCCATGGCCTGGGACGATTAGCTCAGTTGGTTAGAGCGCTTCGCTTACACCGAAGAGGTCGTAGGTTCGACCCCTACATCGTCCACCAGAACAGATTACAGGTTAATGATTAAAGTTACATCGCGCTTTTCTCACTAAGCTGTAATCCAAAATTTTAAAATCTTTTTCCCGAAGGCATTCGGGAAAATCTAATATAAAAACAAATATGATTTTTAGAATTCTCGTGGGCCTCATGCTTGTTGTCTTGGGAGGTCTTATCACGATCTATTCAAACCAAATCCATGAAGCAGTTGGCCCCATTGCCTGGGCGGAAGAGCATCTTGGAACAGAAGGAGGATCGAGGCTTATGTATAAGCTTATTGGCATTGGATTTTCCGTAATTGGCTTCATGCTCATGACAGGCCTTTTAGGACCGTTGCTATTAAGCATTGTAAAATTCCTTTTTCCCGGACTTGGCAAACAATGACACGAGTTAAATATTTTTATTTTAAGGGCCCGTAGTTTCCGCCCGAGGCGGACCAGCCTTGGGCTGGCAGTGCAAAACCCCGCCCTTTTTTGGGCCGTTAGCTTAGTTGGTAGAGCGCCACATTTGTCTTTCACCTTTTGGGCCCGTAGTTCAGTTGGCTAGAACGTCGCATTTGCAATGCGAAGGTCACCGGTTCGAATCCGGTCGGGTCCAAAGAATGAAAGATAAGATGGTCGCCCTGTCCAGAGGCGGGGCACGGTCCAAAAAGCGGCGGGGAAATTATTATATAACTTACAAAATATCCAAAATAAAATTACTAATTACTATCAACTTGATTGTCATGAACAATAAAAGATTCTTTGCTATTTTGGTATTTATTATAATAACTATCATGGGAATATATGTGTATATTAGTTCCGATATAAGGATCGGAGTTTTTTCTGAATATAATATAGCTCGATGCTATGGATTAAGTTTCGGTGAGCGCCATCAAAACCGTCAAGGTAATATTGAATGGCCTAGATGCTTAGGTATGGTACGCGAATACCACGAGTAGCTAATAGTGCGAACTAAATAAACTACCCCGCAACAAGTTGACGAGGTATCAGATCACTGTCATTCCCCCGATAGTTATCGGGGGAATCTAGAAACAAGTACAATCACCTCAATGAAAAGCATATATATATAGATTCCCCTTTTCAGGGGAATGACGTTTCGCGGCAAGCCGCGAGGAATTAAACCCCAAAACAGATTAAAAAACAACCCTTGCTCTACGCACAGAGTTGTTTTTTATTTTTATTCGCTTTTTTGCTCAACCTCCAGCCCCACTCCTACTTTATTTACATTTTTCTTCATGTCTTCAAGGCGCTTGCGCGCTTCTTCTTGAAGCTTTTCTCGCATTTCTTTCTGTGTTTTAAGTGAGGCGTTTACATTGCCTTCTATCTTTTTAACATCTTCAGTGTTGTTTTCCTTGTCGTTCTCATTTTTTTTATCTTTTTCTTTTTGACTATTCTGCTTGTCATTTTCTTGCAATATCGTATCTTCCTGTTTCGCATCATGATCATCTACGACCTCTTCGCCCCGATCTTCTTCCTCATTAACCCGAATGTCAATATTAAGGCTTCTTCGCGCCTCCAGCAAAAGTTTCGCCTCTTGGGCTATACGGTGCGCCTTCTGGTACAAAGCAAAGGCTTCTCCCGATCTTCCCGCTTGGACTTTCGCGTCGCCCTCTGCTATTGCCCTCTCTCCTTCCTGAAGTTTTATTTCGGCATCAAGGACGACTTTTGCGCCGAGCTTATTTTTCCATTTTGAAAGAAAATTCCTAACTTCTTGAATTTTATTGTGCGCAGCCCGTCGTCTGTTTTGCGCAGAAATCTTAGAATTATTTTTTATCTGCGCATTTATTTTCTCCTCTGCTTTCTTTCGAATTTCATGCGTCTCTTCCGCTTGCATGCCTATATCTTGAAGGATGTCTTTAGTTTCTTTTTTTTCATCTTCATTTTCATTGTTTTTTTTATCTTTTTTATTTTCTTCTTTGTTTAATTCAGATAGAATTTTTTTATGGGCAAAAAGCGATGCCTCCAGATTTGAGCTTATTTCCGCCGCATCGTTTATTTGTCCCTTGCTCTTAAATTGTTCTATATTTTTATGAATCTGCGCAGTGTGCGCCTGAAAGCTTGTAGAAATTTCCGCGCTCGCCTGCGCGCTAAGCCGTCCTTCAGAGGCAAGCTTCTCCGCCTCTTCTAGTCGCCGTTCCGCCTGCCGAATCCCCCAACCTGCCTGTGCTTGTGCAGTTACGGCAAGGGCTGTGCGGATATTTTCGTTAATATAAATTTTAACGGGATAGAGGGCGTCTCCCGGCAAGGCATTTTCGGCAGCATACGAAAAGCTCACTCCAAAGACCAAAATGCAAATCATTATAGCGCCAGCAAACGCCGGCCTATACACAGTGCCAAAAAATTTCCATAGAAAATTTCTCTTTGGATTGCCAAAACCGCGCACAGAAGCATTCTCCGCTCTCACGGGGTTTTCCTGCATATACGAAAATATCTCATTACGAATGTAAGCCTTTTCTTTTTGAGTAAGCCGAAGAGCGGATACGCGTTTTATAAATTGTTTTTCTTTTCTAAACATATTTGATCTTTTTACGTAGTTGTTGCAATCCCCTGTGGATGCGCACCGAAACGACATTCTCTGTTTCGTCAAGCATCTGGGCGATTTCTCTTGGCGAATAACCGTCAATATATCTCATAGTTACCGCCTCCCTGTACTTTTCATCAAGCGATTTGAGCGCATGTACCGCGGCCTGAAAATCAAATTCTATTTCTTTATTTACACGCTCATCAAGCCCGGGATTAAAGCCTAACTCTTGTAACACCTCAAGCGAATCTTCCTTTTTTTTCCGCGTGTAATCGATCACCATGTTTCGCGCGACTCTGTAGAGAAACGCCCGTATGTTTTCGATATCATTGCCCCGCGCAATATAATCCCATGTTTTCATGAATGTTTCTTGTACCAAATCTTTCGCTCGTTCTCTGTCGTATACTCTAAAATAACAATACCGAAATATTGCATCAGAGTACTTCTCATATGCCTTGATAAATTCTTCATTCTCACGCATAGGGTAATTGATTATATGACGTGCTATCGCGCTCATTCTTACATGAATAAAATATTCTAAAAAGACGTATTAAAAAAATTATGGCATCTTGATTATATAGAAATGTAGCCGCATCGTCAAGAAAAAAAATGCGCAGAAAAAAATAAAATATTTTTTTCAAATGTGGATAACCCTATATGTATTTATAAAAAAATGTATTATACTTATAGCAGTAGATTAAAGAAGAAAGATTTAAAATTAAACTTTTTTAAAAAATTTTTTTATATAAATCTTATACCTTTTCCCCGAAAGCCTTCGGGGATCAGCCTCTCACGGCCCGCCATTCAGCGGAGCCTCGCCTTCGGCGGGGCGTGCGAGCTGAAATCTTAAATCTAAAAGGGGGGAGGTGAACGACTATGGCGAAAAAGAAAAAAGCCACGAAGAAGTCATCAAAAAGAAAGGGTGGCAAAAAACGAAAACGATAAACTGCTTTCTTAAAGAAAAACTATCCGCTTGCGGATAGTTTTTCTTTATATAATAAAAGGCCAGTATATTATACTGACCTTTATAGATTATTACTTTCCAAAAGCCTTGAATTCGTTTGAAGGTATAAGTCGCGCTGGACTTTGGTTGAGATCAAGTACTGAACCCAAACCGCTTTGCATAAAAATTATTGAATGAGTGGCAACTATAAGCTGTATACCTTTCTCGCGTGTCGCTGCTTCAAAAGATGTAATGAGCTTTTTCTGATTCCATGGCGAAATTCCGGCCTCTGGCTCATCAACCAAAGAAACGCAATTGCACAGCGTCGGATCTGATCGAATGGCCTCTATGATCGGAAAAAGAACCTGACCATGGCTTGCTCGAGTCATAATTACCGCGACAGCGTACATGGACTCGCATCTTTCGCTAACTCTTGGATTCATCTTTTCCGTGTCAAAAAAACGAATTGTGGTTTTTTCATTTGGTGGATGCATTTCAATAGAAAAACCCGTTGGCTTTTCTTTTCTTTTATTCTCCCCTGATTGCATGAGAAGATTGAGAAGCGATGACTTACCGCATCCATTTTCTCCAACAATCCATGTTATGCGTGGATCAAATGAAATGGTGTGTCCCACGGGAAATGCTGGCAGGGTGCAGAGCCAGTTCCCCTCTTTGATCGTTATGCTTTTAAGCTTCGCGGTCATGCGTACTCCTTTTTAAAAACAATGTAATGAGCGTTGTATCAACTGATAAATATAGCACTGTAATGAAAAAAAGTCAAGGGAAAAATTTGTGGGTGCTGGGTTTGGTAGAGAATATCCGACAACTGCAAAACTTGGCTCTTTGTCATCCTGCCTCGGCATCGAGTACTCGGCATCGAGATGAATTTATTTCAGGATCTAATGGTTTAGCTAATTTTATACTTACTTTGAATTACGAAATCCATCTTTTCTGTCATTCCCCCGCCTGGACAGGGAAATGTAGTATTCCCTAATTTTCTGGTTCCCCCCGAAAGCGTTCGGGGGATGACAAGATGACAATTTGAGAGAGTTTTTGTAATTCAAAATAATTAGATTCTGAAATAAATTCAGAATGACAATTTTCAAACGGTCTGGTATTCACCTACTACCTTTTTTATTATAGCAGAAAAAAAACCCGTATTCGTCTATTCAAACGTATACGGGTTTTGGTTGTGCCAAAGGACTCAGTATCAAAGGTCAAAGCGACCTAAGGCTTTAAGCTTGCCCCGTCGAATGACGGGGTCCTAAGGACTAACTACTTGCGAGAGACGCACAAGTATCGCAGGCGTCGAAGCCACCGCCGAGCCAGTAGTCGTTCCAGCCCCACCTGCAGTCGTCCCAGCCGAGGCAACGAACATAGAGACGGCCATCCGAGCCGCGGTAAATGGTGCCCCAGAAGAAGACATGTTTATCCTTCCATCCATGGGGGATGAGGTCGGGGTGTGCCAGGAGGAAGTCCAGAACATTGGCGTTGAGAACCGACTTGCCTTTCAGATTCTCACGAAACTTATTCCCAACGATCACATGGCCGTTCTGCTGGACATTATTAATATAAAGGATGATCTTTTGGAACTCAAACTCGAACTGACCGCCCTTAGTGTGCTCCTCAACTTCCCAGCCATCGGGAACATAGGGGTCGGCGTCGCAGTCGATGATATGCTTGGCCATGACGATATTCGCGTGTCCCTTGAGGACGGAAAGAAATTGAGCGAGAATATCGCCCTCACACAACTTCTTGATGTCCGCGTTGGTGTAGCCAGCTCGCCTACAAGCGAGCTTGAATTCGTTCGCCTGACCGACATCGAGCATAAGTTCCGTCATAAGCTCCATGTCCATAATAAAACTCCTGTGCAATGCAACTATGTTTATTTAAAACAATGTTGCTGCCGAAAAAACCGCCAGAGGACTCACCACATTGGTAGTCATAGCCAGAAAACACCCATCAAGATTATCTCATTGTCATGCTGAATGTATTTCAGCATCTAATATTTAAATAAAAATTAGATCCTGAACCAAGTTCAGGATGACATTGTTAAGACCCCTTCGACTTCGCCCTCCCATTCGGCTTCGCCCCTCGGTCTTGAGCTCCCGTTCAGGGCCTGAGCCCTCAGGGCCGATGGCGGGGTCGAGAGAAGCTCATGGCCGAGAAGTCGGCTACATTCGAGGACTTCGTTCAGGGTATAATTGAGTGGCTTTTGGCTATGACTAGATCACAAATAGTATATGTATCAAAGAACATTAATAGTATACTATATCATATTGATGTATAAATGTCAACAAAATTTTGATATTTTAGAATAAAAATATAGCCCTCCTCTCCGATATCGGCTTCTCGTCCCGAGCTCGAAGTCGAGGGAAGAGGAGATGGAGGTGAGGTTGCGGACAATTCCAATCTATAGATTTATTGTTTCTGTACAATGTGCCTCACTACCTCACCCTCAATCCCTCTCCGTCTTCGGAGAGGGAGGCGATGTATCTTGAAAAAATCACGAAAGCTTTCGAGATGGTTTGTTCCCAAAAATTGATGCTAAAACAAACTCTTCTGTTTGCTTCTTTTTTCTTCATCTCCGAAAATATGTACCTCTCCGTACTGCCCGTCAAAGCCGGGCTTTATAAATAATGTTCCTTCGCGAACGCGCTTGATGCCTTCAACAATTTGTGGCGGAGCAAAAGATTCCAGCTCTTGAAGCGGCACATCTATAAGAAGATCAAGCTCTGTTTTTTGGCTTTTTTTAAGAATCATTTCATATTCTTCTTGGACTTTTTTGGATTTTCTGCTTTTAATATTGAGGCTCTCTGCGATAATTTTATCCAACTCCACCAGTTTTTTATAACCAATCATATTTTTTCTTGTTGCGCCTTCTGGCCTGTCCGAAAGAGAATCAATCCTATTCTCAACTCCAATGGTAAGAGGCTTTTTGCAGACGGGACAAATTCCGCCAATTTTTTTTGTTTCTTTCGGAGGATATGAAACTTCGCAATCACGATGCCCGTCCCAATGATACATTCCTTCGTCAGGATAAAATTCAATGGTATGGAGAAAACGCCCATCTCCCGTTTTCATGACATCGCACACTTCCTTATAGGATAATTTTTTTGGATCAATATTAAAAACATTTGCCTCGCGAGCGATGTTTGGAAGCGAGTGCGCGTCCGAATTGGATATCAAAACAATATCATCAAGCCCCGATATCCTCCAATTCATCGGCGGATCGGACGACAAACCCGTTTCTATGCAATGAATGGTGTTTGTAATATCTTCGTAGCATTCTTGGATAGAATCAAAGCCGGACTTTGAACCAAAAATGGCAAACCACGGAGTCCACGCGTGCGCGGGAATTACAAAACAATTTTTATCAATATTTAAAACAATTTCGGAAAGTTTTTTCGCGTCAAGGCCGAGTATCGGCCTTCCGTCTGCGGAAAGATTGCCGATGCGGGAAAGATCGCGGTTAATTTTTTCAACAACATTAAGCGAGGGTGCTAAAACAACAATATGAAGCCGTCTTACCTTTCCGCCCTTTGAATAAATGCAAGAAATTTCCGTAGAGCAGATAAAACGGGTTTGGTGTTTTTCAGCCCAAGGCTTGAACCCTAGGCTCATCAGCCTCGGGCTGAGATCCGCCTCCCGTTCAGGGTCTCGAACGACGGGCGGAGAATTCTTGCACACATACAGTCCTGGCTCTTTTTCCACTAAAGTATTTTTCATCTCTTTAAACCATTGCGGGTGCGTGTAGTCGCCTGTCGCAACAATTCCAACGCCTTTCAGCGCGCAGTGCTTATCAATATTTTCGAGCGTCAAATCCTTCGAGCAAGCTCGGGCAAAACGAGAATGAATATGGAGGTCTGCTACAATTTTCATAAAAATATGTTTAAGGCTTTTACGCGATTAACCCTCCCCCTCGTGAGGGGGAGATGGAGAGGGTCAGAGAGAAGCACTGACTATCATTATACATTACTATGACCTCCCCTGCCCCCTCCTCATGCTTGCCCTGTCGAATGACAGGGAGGAGGGGAAATGATTTAAGCGCCTAAAATCCTAATAATATTACTATAGTGTTCACTTATCATACCAAATAAAAAATCCCGAATCAAAGCCGGGATATATGCAAATAAAGAGGAGTAACTTATTGTGATGGTGTATTTTTCATTAACTTTTGCGCCCACAAAAGCTCTTCTGGCGTATTTATGCCCAAAGCTGTTTTGGGATCTACGGAAATGGCAGAAACTTTTTCTTTCTGCTGTATTGCCATTCCCAAAAGGTCGGTAAGGTAGTATTCTTTTTGCGCGTTATTGTTTGTGAGTTTTTCAATATTTTCCCACAGCCACGAAGCCTTAAAACAAAAAAAACTGGGATTAAGCTCATGTATTTTTTTTTGATCTTCATTTGCGTCTTTGAGCTCGATAATGGATTGAAGAGCGCCTTGCGCGTCTCTTACTATTCTTCCAAAAGAATAAAAAGTTTTTCGCCAGTCATTGAAATCAGCAACTGCAACGGTCATAAACGTTACTATTGAGTGTGTTTCGCAGTGCGTTTTTTCAAGTTTTTGAATAATATCAGAAGACACAAACGGATGGTCTCCGTATAAAATCAAAATATTTTCCGATTTTCCCAAGAGCGCATCTTTGCATATTTTTACGGCGTGCCCCGTTCCCTTGCGCTCGGACTGATACACATATTGATACCGAGAGCCAAGCGTTTCTTTCACCTTCTCTGCCTGATTTCCTATGACAATAACGGGTTTTTTACAAACACCGGAATGCTCTATTGCCTCAAGAAGATACGAAACAAGCGGTTTGCCATTCAAGGGCACGAAAACTTTTGGAAGCTCTCCTCCCATGCGCTTGCCCTGCCCTCCGGCCAAAATAATAACTTGTGTTCGAATCATATGTATTTAAAAATGCGCCAAGCGCATAGTAAATTTTTAATTTTTATTTTTCAACTTTTAATTTATAACTTGCTCCACGTAAAATCAAAAACAAGTTTTTGCGCTTCATAAAAATTTTTGTCTTTAATGACGACACCCATTGGTTTTCCATCCGAGTTAAGGCTTATCATGGCGATATTGCCATCATATAAAATTGTATACGCGGAAACCCTTTCTTCTTCCGTGAGCCATTTTCTCTCATCAAGCCCGCGTTTTTCACCTCCCGGTCCTATGGCAATAACTTTCACTTTAATCCCGGCCTCAACCCTGACATTGGAAAAATTTGGATAAAGCTTGTAAATAAAATTTCTAATGACGGATGAAGAATACACATAATATTCTTTTATATTATCCTGCTTGCAGGTATCTATAACGTCTTGCAAGATAGTTTTCGCGCCGTTGTGTCCCTCATAGAATTTTACAATGGGCTTGCCGCGCGCGTTATTATGTATTGATTTAAGTTGAGGGATAATGGCCTGAATTCTTCCGCGGGTTTCAAGCATCTTATGATACTTCTCCTCTACTAAATCATTAAGTTTCTCCGGATCTTCTGCTATAAAATATTGGTGCTTGTGCTGGTGGTAATAGCTCACAAGGCCCTGCCTCGCCAAGGACTTTAGAACATCATAGGTTGTTCCGCGGTTAATGCCCGCCTCTGCGGCGATCTTTCTTACCGAAGACGGGCCAAGCCGCAAAGACGTGGTATATATTGAGACTTCCTTCACATTCAATCCAAGTTGTTCAAGGGTTTTATCAATCATATAATAGATATGTTATTACGTCTCTATTATATAAAAACGGAAGAAAATTGTCAATATTATTCCTGCAAAAAAATTATTATTCCTATTTTTTATCTAAATTAAGAATAAAAAAGCATTATACACTAAAATATTTTTACTGACAAAAAATATTACATCTTACTAAACAATCAATTGTAAATTTCAAAATAGCCTTACTATCGTTATCCCGAAAGCGTTCGTGGCTAACTCGCAATGACCTAATTTTTTTGGTCATCCCGAATTCATTTCGGGATCCCCTCGCACGGTGCAACTGGTCAGGGGATCCCTCGCAGGGCTCGGGATGACCGCGGCGGTCAGATTGCTTCTCCCCGAAAGCTTTCGGGGATCGCAATGACAGTAAATTAAATGTATCGTTACAGATGATCAAAACATGAGTTTCGCAATTCAAGGTTTGTTACATTTCATAAAAACTTTTATGGTTCTTTGAAAACCTCCGGTATATCTATCCGGATGTGTTTTCATATCAGAGCTAACTTCAAGAATATTTTGGAAAAATAATTCTCGCACCTCGCCCGCTTGTGCTTGAGGGGCAAACACGCCATCAACATTCGCGTGATATAAAGAAAACCAATGATAAAGAATCGCGCCACCCTTCTTTTCTGAAACTAAAAATTTTTCTAAATATTTAATGGAAATATTTTCAGGAAGGCCGATTTCTTCAAAAGATTCTCTTCGAGCTGCCGCATCATACTCTTCACCATACAAAACATGGCCGCCAACCGAATGATCCAATAACCCATTGTCTTCCCTGCGGTTTATAAGAAGTTCATCTCCTTTCGTAATAAAAATTGCAACAACCCTGTGGTGCCATCCTTGTTTGTGGCTTTCTTTTTTGGTCGTCTTGCCAATCACTATATCATTTTCATCTACGCGTGCGATATATTCAATCATAAAAAATACATTAATAACAATATTATACCTTGAATTACGAAACTCAATTTGTCATTCCCCCGAAGCTTCGGGGGAATCCAGTCAATTTTTTAAGATCGTGGACCCCCGCCTTCGCGGGGGTGACAGAAAAATGGTGTTTCGTAGTTCAAAGTTATTAGTAATATTATATGTATGAAAAATGTCCATCAATAAATGAAAGGGGCTTTCTAAAAAAAGCCCCTTTAAATAGTATACACATGAGCCTCAAGGCTAAAAATTCATTATTTTTTCAACAACGCGAACCGTCTCTTCAAGCCTGTCTTGATGATTTTCTACTACTACATCAAATAATTTCGGTTCCTCCGCAAGCTGGGTGTGTATCCAGCGAAGTCTCTTGTGAAAATCCTCTCCTCGGTGCCCTCGATAGAGCAATCGCTCAATAAGCTCATCAATATCAGCGGTAATATAGATATTTTTTACCTCTGGAATAAATTCTCTTAATCGAATTCCGCAAATTCCCCCGACAATGAGTATCTTTGTGGGGCTTCCGTTCAAAATCATGTGATTTAAATTTTCCAACTGAATGCCGTACCATGCCACGCCAGCGGAATCTATCGCCACAATTTTTCCGAATTCTTTTTTTTCTTCAAAAAAGTCTTCAGATACAAAATCGTATTCCACGCCATGGTGCTCCCCTGCACGCGGAGCACGCGTTGTTATCCTCGGAAAACGAATGATTTTTCCTGGAAATCTATCTACTATCGCCTTAGCAATAGTATCCTTGCCTGCCCCGCACGGACCGCCCAGGCTGTAAATTTCTTTTTTCATGATCTCTCCTAATCTTGTTTTGGATGCGACTCATATGTATTATAAAGAACAATTACACCTTCTTCCATTCTTTCACGGCTTTTTCGTAAATGTGCAAATCTCCAATATCAAACCATACTCCGTCAAAAGCATATCCAACGAGTTTTCCCTCTTTCGCAAGGCGGGGGAAAACGTCATCTTCAAGTTTTTTGTCTTCGTTGGATATGCATTCGAAAATTTTTGGATGCAAAACATATATTCCTGCATTAATCAAATGCGAGAATGTCTTGTCGGCGTCCGGTTTTTCGGAAAACCGAATAATTTTTGTTCCGTGAAGCGCGACCATTCCCCATTTTGACGATTGCGCCACAGACGTCAGCGCCATAGTGGCAAAACTCTTATTGAGAGTATGGAAGTCAATTAAATCCCGCAAGTCAACCTCGGCCAATACATCCCCGTAATATAAAATAAACGGACTTGCCGAACTCATATATTTTTTCGCTTGCCTAACAGGCGGCGCTGTTCCTCTTTCGGGTCCCGCCTGATGAATGTATTTGATGCGCACGCCAAACTTATTTCCATCGCCAAAATACTCCTTTATTTTGTCGCCAAGATATCCAATAGATATAACAAGATCTCGAATTTCATGTTTTCGAAAAAGCTCTATGACATGCTCTAAGACCGGTTTTCCAGAAACCGGAAGCATGCACTTTGGCATCTCATAGGTGTATGGGCGAAGATGAATGCCCTTGCCTCCAGCCAGAATTAAAGCTTCCCGAACTTTTGGAATAAAGCTTTTTTGCAAGACAAATTCAATGGCGTGCGATCGATTTCTAATACTCGAACCATCAATTATTTTATCAACTTCACTAATTGTATCTTCCCTTAAGGTTATAGTAAGGCGTTTTCTTCTCATAAAAAAATGAGGATATGAATTCTATCATACAGTATCATATAATTTTGTCAATATATAAAAATATGCGCTTATTTTAGATAAAAAAAATATAAAAATACGATACATTATATCGGTAAAAAAAATATCCACACCCTTGATACCAAAAATTTTCCTATTTTTTATATTTTGTGGTATAATTATAATAATAAAAATAAATAATTAATAAACTTATCTATGAAAAAAGATCTAAGTGCCTCAAAAATCCTTTTTTGGGCGATAATAAGCGGAGCAGTTGCAGGTTCCTTTTCAACCCTACTTATCGCACTCGTTTTCTCAAAAGGATAGAATCTGTACAATTTTTTGGCAATTAAAAAAGCAGCTCTTGTGGAGTTGTTTTTTTTAATTGGAAGATGGTGTCCTGGCGATGACCTATCCTCCTACGTTCGCCAGCTGGCGAACTTCGGAGGACAAGCTTTCCCCTATTGAGTATCACTCGCCCGCCGAAGCTTTAGCGAAGGCGGGTCGGCGCTGTGATGAAAAAATAAATTCCATGGTCCTGGCGATGACCTATCCTCCTACGTTCGCCAGCTGGCGAACTTCGGAGGACA
>CAYJWS010000023.1:0-1859 GCA_964373925.1 uncultured Gammaproteobacteria bacterium | reverse complement strand
AGGCGGGTCGGCGCTGTGATGAAAAAATAAATTCCATGGTCCTGGCGATGACCTACTTTCCCCTATTGAGTATCATCGGCGCTGAAGGGCTTAACTGCTGTGTTCGGAATGGGAACAGGTGTGACCCCTTCGCTGGAATCACCAGGACTATGGAATTTATCTAATGTCGCTTTCAGCTAAAAGCTGATCCCCGAAAGCTTTCGGGGAAACTGCTGTGTTCGGAATGCTTGCCCGCCGAATCCGCCAGTTGGCGGAGTAGGCGGGGGAATAGGCCACCGCCTCTGGCGGGGTCCCGCTAATAGCGGTGATGTGACCCCTTCGCTGGAATCACCAGGACACTATCTTCCAAACGATATCTTGATAAAAAATTACACAATTTTTGTGGTTAAATAGCTTGGTTTATTAGTACTCCTCGGCTCAATTCCTTACGGAACTTACACCTAGAGCCTATCAAGGCCGTAGTCTCCGGCCAACCTTAAAGAAATTTTATCTTGAAGACGGCTTCACGCTTATATGCTTTCAGCGTTTATCCTAACCGAACATCGCTACCCGGCAATGCCCCTGGTGGAACAACCGGTACACGAGAGGTTCGTCAATCTCGGTCCTCTCGTCACATATTCCCCTATTTCTAGGAGTGCAGACTATATCTTCACCCTTCTCCAAAGGAGCGAGGGGTTGGCGTATTATCTATATAAACCTGTCTTTCGACTTTCCAGTTTATATAAATCCGTGTCGTATAGACACAAGTCGTTACGGGGTCAATCCCGCGACTGCAGGACGACTTCCCACGGTATTATCTTATATATTATCTAATTAAACAATCACACCATACTTAGCCGGACCTTGGCCAAGTATTCCAAAAACCAGATAATAATATGAAGACTTCACCGTTATTAGCCAAATCATCAATGCAGATTTCTCCGCAAAGTAGCAATTTCTTACTAGAGATTGGACTTCTCAAATTTCAACGCCCATAGTGGATAGGAGACCGAACTGTCTCCATGATATTTTCACAATTACTTGTGGCATAGACTATATCTTCACCCTTTCTATAAAGGGGCTGACGTATGATAAAAGTTTATTTCCTGATTATCAGGTACCTTCTATCTCAAATTCGATCATTTTTCATCAAATTCGATCATTTCGAATTTTCAGTCGTTACGGGGTCATCCCGCGACTGCGGGAGACTTCCCTCGGTATTATCCTTAAATAAGGTTCGGTCAAACTTATAAGGACTCCACCGATATTAGTCAGATTTTACTATTACTTTACAGTAATAGGTCGCGATGTATTCACGACGTTCTGAACCCAGCTCACGTGCCGCTTTAATTGGCGAACAGCCAAACCCTTGGGAGCTTCTTCACCCCCAGGATGCGACGGGCCGACATCGTATCTTATTCCATTATTACTAATGGCATGGACTATATCTTCATCCTATAAAAATCAGAATATAGGAGTTGGCGTATTATAGCATCTATAATTTTGTTGTTTAGATACTATCCGTTCCATTTAAAGAAACAAGTCTCTACGGGGTCATAACTCAATTTTGTATCTCATGGAAGGAATGATATATTGAGAATATGAATGATTAATTTCAAGGATTGCATTCTTCTTCCCCTTAACAATTCTCAAATATCCATCACCCAAAATAGTCCCAATAATTATTGATTTCTGTAATTGAGTTAGACTTCCCACGGTATTGTCCATATGTATAATTATAACTAAATTTACACATGGAGTCCACCGTTATAAGCCAAATTTTTCGTTCCGCCAAATGGCGGAATATGGCATTACTGCCATAGCACCCCGATAGGTTAAGGTGCCGAACCTGGTCGTCGCTGTGGACGCTTGGACCAGAC
>CAYJWS010000022.1:0-16441 GCA_964373925.1 uncultured Gammaproteobacteria bacterium | reverse complement strand
GCTAAGATTACCACTACTTTTGAGTTATACACCACACTATTTATTATAGAGCCTATATTTTTTGACATTTTTTACATTCCGTTCTAAAATTGCACTTAGTATTGTTTACATTTTTTGTTCCTTAAAATTTGGAGGTAAGCTATGTGGAGTTATTTTAAAGCAATTCTGGGAATTTCGGCATGGAAACCATCAATTGATGATTATCCCGAATTACGTGCACTAAAGTTTTTTTCTCGAAAAGACATAGATCAAGCAATTGATGTACTTCATGAAGTACATCTTCGCAGTTGTCCCTTTGATCTTGTGGGTGACAATACTCTTATTATTCCCGTAGAAGCTGTAAGATATTTTAAAAGAAAAGGCTTAGAATTTAAAGATACACGAGTGGTGCCGGCAAGTGAGTTGCCAAAAGATGAACTCTATGAGTTACGAAGGACGCAGGGCACGTTCTAAATACGGAGGATAATTTGGATAAAGGAGGTTTTAGCGAAAGAAGAACGAGAGTAATGTTTTATTTACCCATAAAGGATGGTAGAGAAGTAAAAGCGGTTAATCATATTATATGTTATTTGCAAGAACTGCGGACAAGTAGATTGGGGCTGAGTGGTTTTACCCACAGTATTTTAAGAGACCCGGTTTTTCGTGGTTATTGGTGGTCTGGGGAGAGATTACAATGGATTAAGGATAGAATTGTTTTCTTTATAGTTGATTATCATTTTGATATACACGATCCTGTACTCACTGAACATCTCATGGGATTAAAAAATACTATTAGTGAAGCTTACCGCATATACGGAAGCGTCCAAGAAGAAATTTGGCTTGTATCTCATAGTATAGTGAGATACATATCATAAAAGGACATTAAATGAGTGTCCTTTTATTTTTGTCTTATCAGAGATTTATGCTTTCGGTTTTCGCCCATTACTTTCAGTATTATTATTTGCCACCTTTTGTGGAAAAGGTGACGCCATCCTTCGACAAGCTCAGGACAGGAAGCCACAAGCCGATAAAAAACCCTTCGACAAGCTCAGGGTTTATAACTGTGAGAATTTTTTAACGCCCCAATCGGCGCCATTTCATAACTCCTTTCCGCTCCGCTACGAGCCGAACAGATGAAATAAAAGATATTGCGCCTTGGGGCTAAAATTCTTTACGTTTTTTAAGGCTCGAAAATTGTTTTGAATAAACACATAAAGGCTTTGATAAAAAAAATCAAATCCTTTTTTATTACATTGTGTGTGATACTTTTTTGAAGCGTTACTGAATTAGGATTCATCAGTAATTATAATTTAAATTCATTCATCATAAGAACCCCTTTGTTCTTTGGGAAGCATTTCGGCGATCTTGTGCGCGATCTGATCAGCTTCTTCTTTGAGTTTTTCGTGAGTTTCTTTAAATTGTTTTCGTTCTTCCGTTGATATTCTTTCTCCTGTTTCGCGTTTTTTTAAAACTTTTTCAATAATACTTACATCAAGCTCTGGCAGATCTATTACTTCTCCAATGTGATAGGTCGCGTTCGCGCTACCTTTGAGCCTTCCAATAAGCCTTTTCCCAAGATCTTTCGGGCTGATAAGCGCTCCCCCTTCTCCATGGGTTTCAAGCGCCGCAGGAATGATTTTTGCTCCTGTTTTGTGGGCGAGATATACCGAACCAATACGCGCGTCTTGCATCTTTCCTTCGAGCGTAAAAGGATGGAGGGCCATCCAGGGAGTTTTTCCGTCTTCTATCTGCTCACTCAATACTTCAAAATCCTTGGGATTAAATATTGGTTTTTTGCCAGTGTCTTTTTTGCTTGTTTTTGGAATTTTTTTATATTCAAGTGGGGTGAAGCTATCTTTTCCTGCAATACGAAACATCGCTTCCTGGCCAGTAAAGCCAAAGAGTGCGGATTCTGCTGTTATCTGAATATTAAATTTGTCTCCAAGCGCTTTTACAGCCGCGCCGGCGTCAAGATTGGAAAAATGGGATGACGCAATAATAAATGTAGCATCGGGATTATCTTTTTTTGTCCCAAGGAGTTTTTCTTTGCCTTCAACCGTAAAATTTTTGCATACAAGATTAAATGCCGCGTCAACGCTTTTACGCATTCTCTCTGGTGTTTTTTCGTGTGCTTCCTGTATTTTTTTGTTTTCTGTCTCGGGTGGGGTTACCCCCGTTGCCGATTCTTCTTGCTCCATTGGGTTGAAAAACGGCTCTCCTTCTTGTGAGGTCATAGAATAGAGAATGATGTTTATAGATATATTATATCATTTAAATATGGATTGTAAAGACAACCTTAATGAAAATAAAAAATCTAACAGTTATATGAGAAATGCGAAATTTTTCATTTTTTTTACAAAATTTTTTAGCCATTTTTATGTTTGTTTTTTGACAAAATTTATATAGCATGCTATTATTATATATTGTTCTTTACATGAAAAGTCACACATTCAACTCTTTTTAAGTGAGGATAACATGAACTGGTCAGTAGCTTTTGTGTCAGCAATGTTTGTGTTTTTTGAGGCTTTGGTTTCTTTTGCCGAAGGAACACTTAGCAAGAGTTCTTACCGAAAACCCAAAGTTTCGTTTTTTGCTCACGCGGGAATGTGGGGGGATTTTCTTATCTTTCCGTTTATTAATGGATTGATTTGGGATCATCTTCACCCCTTCTCATGGCAAACATGGTTGGTAGTTTTGGGGAGTCTTTTAATTACACTCGCTCTACATGTCTTTTGGGCATCTAATCATAGTACCACTGGTCATATGTGGCCAAATCACAAAACCGGCAAGTGGTATTCTGATATGAGTATGTCTGGATGGCTACATGTTATATATATGACATGCCAACTTTCGATTCTTATCCTATACGCTCTTAATCCTATGCCTTATTTTGTAGTGGTTGCAACAGGAGTACTTCTCACGATATTTTGGCCGCTTGGAGTAATCCAGCCAGCCTACGCAGAGAAGGGAGTTTGGATGGATAAGACGACTGCTTTTGCTTCGGTAATAACAGTTGGTGCGATTTGGGGGGTGAGTCTTATAAAGATCCTCTAGGAAAAAAACATAAGCGACGACTGAACTTTGATCGTCGCTTTTATATTTTTAATTAAAAAATTCCTCGCAGCTTACTGCGAGGCAGTTCATTAACAAAATCGTCTCGTGACAAGCGGTTTTGTGTTTATTTTATATATTTTACGATTTTTTTTATCTATAACCGCAGGAAACGCAGAGTTTGGTTTTTGGGTCGCAGGTTCCCGGGAATTTTTCTTTTGAGAATGATCCGCCATCAAAACCTCGGCAGTAGCAGTCGGCGTTTGTTTCGCACGCCTCGCCCATGGTATCGATGCTTTTGTTTCGGAAACATCCGGCGAGAAGTGGAATAAGAATTATTACAATAAATAGTTTTGTTTTCATTGTGGTTTTATAGATTCCGGATCCGGGTCCGGAATGACAAGACCCCCCCCTCACCCCAACCCTCTCCCACCGGGGGAGAGGGGGAATTTGAGGATTTTAGATTAGATTTCTTCGCTGACACTTAGACCTCCCCAACCCCTCCTCATGAGGAGGGGAGAAAGAAATTAGTAATTCGAATATTCTCTAATATCTAATATCGAATATCTGATATCTATTTTACTGGCACGCCTCGCACGTTGGGTCGTCGAGTTTGCAGAAGGAGAGTTTTTTTGAACTTGTTTTGTTCTGTAAAGATTGAGAAGATATTGAGGTTGGGCTGGAGCTCATAGCTTCTCCCACCACAGCCATTATTTTTGGCTGTATAGCAGATTTCATAGTATTTTTGACCGTTTCTATGACAGATGAGACAACGCCTGCCGTTTCGGCTTTTTGCATTTGCGGCTGAATTATTTCCAGTGGCCTCTGTTCCTGCACCGGCTCCGGTTCTTTTTTCTTTGTGAGGGAAATTGAGCTTTTTTCAATGCTTGTGGCGGCTAAGCTTCGCAGATAATAGGTTGTCTTGAGCCCGAGCGTCCATGCAAGGAGGTAGACGTCGGAGATTCTTTTTCCGGAATTTCCCTGGATGAATATGTTTAAAGATTGGCTCTGGTCAATCCACTTGCCTCGGTGGGCGGCTACTCTCGCGAACCATTCGGGGTCAATATCAAATGTTTCTTTATATTTTTCTTTGAGGCTTTGCGGAATGCTTGGAATTTTCATAAGATTGCCGTCGTTTCGCTTGATTTCATCCAGCATAGACAAGTTCCAAAGCCCAAGTTTTTTCAAATCTTCTATAAGATAGTTGTTGGTTATGAGAAATTCTCCGGACATGTTGGATTTTACGTATATATTTTTATAAATAGGTTCAATGGACGGCACGCATCCGGCGATATTGGCGATAGTCGCGGTAGGGGCTATTGCCATGCAGTTTGAGTTTCTCATCCCGTTCATGCGCACTGACTCGCGCACAATGCTCCAGTCAAGGCGGGTTTTTCGGGAAACCGTGACTTTTTCTCCCCGTTCTTTTTCCAAAAGATCAAGCGTGTCAATAGGGAATATTCCGCGATCCCATTTTGATCCGCGGTAGGTTTCATATGGTCCGCGCTCGCGTGAAAGCATAGAAGACGCCAAGATCGCGTAATAGGATATGATTTCCATAGAGCTGTCGGCGAATTCAATGGATTCTTCAGAGGCAAAGGGAATACTGATCTTATAGAGGGCGTCTTGATACCCCATAATACCCAACCCAACAGGCCTGTGGCGCAGGTTTGAGGTCTTTGCTTCAATGGTAGGGTAGTAGTTGATGTCAATGACGTTATCAAGCATTCGCATGGCGATCATGACGGTTTCTTTGAGCAGATCAACATTGAGCGCGCCATTGGTAATGTGGGTAAAAAGATTTACGGAGCCAAGGTTGCACACGGCGGTTTCTTGCGCGGAGGTGTTGAGCGTGATTTCCGTACAGAGATTTGACGAATGCACGACTCCGACATGGTCTTGCGGAGAGCGGATATTGCAAGGATCCTTAAAGGTAATCCATGGATGGCCCGTTTCAAAGAGCATCATAATCATCTTTTTCCAAAGATCTCGCGCCTTTAATTTTTTATAGAGCCTAATCTTTCCCTCATCAACCATTTTTTCGTATTCAATATATTTATCTTCAAATTTTTTTCCGTATGTTTCATGCAATTCCGGCGCTTCTTCCGGCGAGAGCAATACCCATTGCCCATTGTCTCGCACACGCTTCATAAATAGGTCGGGCACCCACGAGGCAGTGTTCATATCGTGCGTTCGGCGCCTCTCATCCCCGGTATTTTTTCGCAGTTCCAGAAAATCTTCAAAATCATAATGCCACACCTCAAGATACGCGCAGGTCGCGCCGCGGCGGCGTCCAGAGCGGTTGATGGCGACGGTGGTGTCGTTGGCAATTTTTAAAAAGGGAATGACTCCCTGCGACTCAACGCCGGTGCCTTTGATCAAGGCGCCGGTGCCGCGCAGGCTTGACCAGTCATTGGCAATGCCGCCCGACCATTTGGAGAGCTGGGCGTTATCGCCAATGCACTTGAAAATATGGTCAAGCGAGTCATCTATAGTGGTGAGATAGCACGAAGAAAGCTGTGGGTGCTTGGTTCCGGAGTGAAAAAGTGTGGGAGTTGACGGCACAAAGCGAAGTGTGGAGATAATATCATAGAATTGCCTTGCCTTTTCCTCCTTATCCTTTTCTTCAATGGCAACGCCCATGGCAGTACGCATCCAAAACGCCTGCGGAGTTTCCAACACCTGCTTTGTATACGGATTTTTTATAAAATATCGGTCATAGAGCGTCTGAACGCCTAAATAGAGGAGAAGTTCGTCGCGTTCAGGCTTTATATATGAGCTTAATTTTTCTAAATCGTATGTGAGAAGATTTTCATCAAGCCGCTGTATTTCCACTGCTTTTTTCATATTATCCACAAACGCGCGCCTGTATTGCTCATCAAGCTTTTCAAAATCAATGGCATCATGGCCGATAACTTCCTTGTAGAGGATTTTTCGAAGCAGGCGAGAAGCAATAATGGAATACATGGTATCCTTCTCAATATATGAGCGCACAGTGAGAACCAGCCCTTTGGCGATTTCTGATGTTGGGATTTTGTCGTAGAGCTCGGATTCACACTGTTTGGTTATCGCGTCAACGTCAACCTTGCCTTCAAATCCGGAAATAGCGTGCTCAAGGGAGTTTCTTAGCTTTTTTATGGAGAATTTTTTTTCTTTGCCATTATGCTTGATGACGGTAAGGTCGTTCTGCTCGATTTTTTCAAGAATTTCCTTTTGCTTTTCTTCCCGCTCTTTCGCGTGTTCATAGCGATAAATGATATATGATTTGGCGATATCAAAAAAATCTTGCTTCATAAGCTCTTTTTCAACAAGGTCTTGGACATTCTCAACCGACGGCGTTGTGCCTTCCGGAAAACTTTTTTCAAGATCAAGCACCACATGCTCCACTATTTCGTCAAGCTTTGTGTCGTCAAACGCCCCTCGTACGGCAATAAAGGCTTTTTGGACCGCTAGCCGTATTTTATCTTGCGAGAAATCAACTATCTGTCCGTTTCGTTTTTTAATTTTTATGATTTTACTCATACGTATTTTAAAATAAACGCCCAACGCCTATGCGTTCGCGCATATTAATGCATTAAATATAAAAAGCTAAGAAATAAAATAATAAATGAACCCTTTTTATATTTTTTTGAGTTTTTGTGTTGAGATGAGATTTGTTTTTGATTTCTATATGATAGCTAGCGTACTCCACCAATTTTCTATGTATTCTGACCTTTTATTTTGATATTGTAGATAATAAGCATGTTCCCATACATCAAGTCCGATAAGCGGCCTATGGCCCAAAAGACGGGGCGAATCTTGGTTTGGCATCGAATATATGAGCAATTTCTCGTTTTGGTCGCACGCAAGATAGGCCCAGCCTGATCCAAAGTGGTTGAGGGCTGTTTGTGAGAACTGTTTTTTGAATTCTTCTATTGATCCAAAGGTTTTTGTAATGTTTTCAACAAGCTCTTCATCTATGTCTTTTTTTGGGCCCATGATATTCCAAAAAAACGTATGGTTAAGATGCCCTCCGCCGTGGTTTCTAAGCATTTTTTTGTCAGCTTCATCTATGGTAAGAGAGTCAAGCTCTGACATAATATCTTCAAGTTTTTTTTCTTGAAGCATTTTGTGTTTTGCAATTACGACATTGAGTTTGTCAATGTATGCTTGATGGTGCTTTGTATAATGTATCTCCATGGTCTTTGCGTCGATGTAGGGCTCAAGCGCGTCGTACGCGTAAGGGAGTTTTGGAAGCTCGTATTTCAATGGCATATAATTTTAAAATCAGAGAACTCAACTTGCTTTATTATTATACACCCGCGCAAAAAAATATTCAAAGTTTTTGGCACGTATCTATTATAGTCGTAAAAATAAAGGAAATCAATGGTATCCGCTGAATGCTTCGACAAAAAGATTATTTTTATCCACACCCATTTTCAAGACAATCTTTTTTACGATATCTACCATGACTGGCGGGCCCACAATATAAAAAATGGGTTTTGTTACATCTGGAAAATATTTTTTTATAACTTCCGCTGTGATAAGTCCTTTTTCGCCATTCCAATTTTTAGGCGGTTCTTCCAGTACTCCCACGAGATAAAATTTTTTACTTTTTATATTTATGAACTCATCATAGTACGCGGACTCTTCCATTTTTTTATTCGCGTATATAAGAATGATTGGAGCGGGGAAGTTTTTTTTCGCCTCGTCTCGGATAATGCTTCGAAAGGGAGTTATGCCGATTCCGCCGGCTAAAAATACGTGAGTCCGAGAGCTTTCTTTATGAATTGTAAATGCGCCAAAGGGGCCTCGGATTCGCATATTTGAGCCAATTTTTGCAGATTGTATTGCTTTTTTAAAGGGGGATTCGGATATCCTCATGGCAATTTCAAGGCTCAAATCTTGTGGCGACGAAGCTACGGAAAAAGAATGCGCGCCAATGCCCGGCTCTTGCGGCAGCGTGATAACAATATATTGTCCCGCGACAAAATGAAAGTCACTTGGTTTTTCTAATGTGACGGAGAGGGTATTTTCACATATAATATTTTTTTCGAGCACTCGGACGAGATATGAGTTCATATTTTTGATTTTGTTTTAGGATTTTTTTTGCGCGCATTTTTTTATTTTTACAATAATCTCATCAAGCGTGTGATGCGCTTTTATGATATATCCGGACGCGCCAAGGCTTAGCCCTCTGTCTATGTCGGATTTTTGCCCGAGATTGGAGAGTAAAATTACAGGAATGTTTTTATGATCTTTATCAGCTTTGATTCTTCGGAGGACTTCAAAGCCGTCTATCCCCGGAAGAATAATATCAAGCAGTATGATGTCGGGATTTGAGTTTGGTATCATTTTAAGACCCTCATCTCCATCAACAGCGCCAAATACCTCAAATCCTTCACGTTTGAGTTTTGTCGTGGCAAGGTCGCGCAAGAACTGATCATCTTCAATAATGAGAATTTTTTTTCCGTTGTTGCCTTCTGAATTTTTCTTTTTACTACTGTTTTTAAACGCAGCTTCTACTTTCTCCACTACTTCTTCGGGCGTAAATTGAGCTTTTATAAGATAATCTATAGCGCCCAAATCTTTGGCGCGGTCTATTTCTACCGGTTGCCCGGAATTTGATATGATAATCACGGGTATGGGCGGAAGGTCAGAGTCTTTTTTCATGGCTTCCATAACCTCATATCCATTCATTTTAGGCATTACTATATCTAAGAGTATGAGATCGGGTATAAAAGTTTTAATTTCTTCAAATCCTGCCTCGCCATCTCTAGCCAAGCGCGGGTCATACCCCAAATTTTTAAGTTTTTTCAATAAAACATCGCCTAAAATTTCTTCATCTTCTATAATCAAAATCTTTTTGATTTTTGTGGTGGGCATAGATTTACGTCAATTATGAGTTATTTTGGATAATGGAATGGATATAAAAAAAGTAGTTCCCTTGTTTTCTGTGCTTTGAAACCAGATTTTTCCGCTGTGTTTTTCAATAATATTTTTTGCAATAAAAAGACCAAGCCCTGATCCTTCGGTCTGCATTTTTAAGGCGTTTGTTCCTCTGAAAAATTTCGTAAAGATGTTTTTTTGTTGATCTTTGGGAATTCCAATTCCCGAGTCTTTAATTGATATCTCAATTACATTTTGCCCTTTTTTAGCTATTATTTCAATTTTCCCTCTTGGCGGCGTATACTGTATGGCATTATCAAAAACATTTTGCAGTGAAAGTCTTATTTTTTCCGGATCAATATAGGCAAGCGACAGCTCGGTGGAAGATTTTTTATAGGTAATTTCAATATTTTTCCGCCTCGCAACATCTTGCGCGTATTTAATGGCTCCATTTAAGATATCCTCTATACGCGTCATATAAAAGAAATATTGGGATTTCCCAGCATCGATTCTTGAGACATTAAGCATATCATTGATAAGCCTGATAAGATGCTCATTGCTCTCATACCCCTTGGAAAGAAAATTCACCTGTTCCTCATTGAGTGAGCCAAGATCGCCGTCTATAATCATTTTTAGCGTCCATTTTATGGCTGATAGCGGCGTTCTCAATTGATGCGCTACTATTGATACAAATTCAGATTTTATTGTATCCAGTTCTTGAAGTTTTTTATTAGCTTCAGAAAGTTCCAAATCCCTGCGCACCAAAAGTCTCGCGGCAATTTCATTCTCTCGAGCAAACGCTTTGAGTTTTTCTATTTGTTTTTTACTTGACTCCATGGGCATTAACCTAAAACGTAGATAACTACGGTTTCATTATGAAAGGCAGTATTACATTTCTTAATGTCTCGCACCTGCCCGCCAAGGGGGGCCTGCTCTCCGTAGGTGTAAAAGCCGATAAGCGGCACATCTTTTCCCAACACCTCTTGAATGGCTGATATTTCTTCTCCCGAATGTTCTCCGAAAAGTTTGGCGCGAGCAATGCAATTAAACATTATGATGGCGCGAGGGGATTTACCCCCAAGCTGGCTTTTGGCGTTTTCAGCGGCAATTTTCGCCACTCTTATAGCTTCTTCTTTGCTCCCGATCATAAGCCGTATGTCAGACCCCTGGGGGATCTCTGCGGCGCAGGTAATCGCGCCATCCTTGTCTACGGTAATAGGATCTCGTATAAGGAATTCTTCGCTTCCTTTCACCTGCATGCCCAAAGGATAGGTAATGGCAAGCCGTGCCAAGGCTTCTTTCCTAAGGTCTTTGGCTCTTTCTTCGCCAAAATATTCTTCATAGATACTAATAGCAGGCCTTCCATCAAGTTCGTATAATACCGAACCCTTGGATTTCGTAACTTTTCGAGGTATTCCAATAGGCGTCCAGCCGTGTTTTACGCCAATACCCTGTTTAAAATTTCCTGTAAGGCCTAAACCGACCACAGAACCCGAAAATACATCAGCATTGAGGTATTGATAGGTTTTTTTAAATTGAAAGTCGTCTCCAGGAGCGCCTCCCACGGCAGGGAAGTGATCTCCAAGCTCATCAAGTACGCCTCGTACCGTATCTGCACCGTTTCCGGCCAAAACATCCGGTAACATAATAAATCCTTTGAGTTTTTCCTTCGTCTGTTTTTTTACTGCCTGTGCGACAGATTTTCCAGCCTTTCTCGCGTCTTTTTTGATATCTTTTCCAACTGCGGCGTAAAATTTTATTTTGCTGGATTTTACGGCAAGGACGGCGACAGAGTTTGTATTTAACGCCCCTTGTGTCGTTATTTCGCCTGCGGTCGAACATCCTACGAGAAGTGTGTCTTTACTTACCGATCGTACTCCTTGAAGCATTTTTTGCTGATTATATTTTACCGAAGAAAATACAATAATTACATCCGCTGCTTTTTGCGGAAGCTGGCTTAGAGCCTCTTGGCAGGCGATAGCTCCCACTTGATGGGAGTCATCGCCAAAGGATTTTCCTACTCCTGCTTGAAGTGACATATATTAATATATTAATTATTAGTTTATTTCATTATATCATTTTTTAAGCGCGTTTGATATATTTTTAAGAAGCTCTAATACCGCGCGGCAAGACTCGGCGCCAAGTGTTAGTCTTTCCTGCGCTTGTTTAAGGGAATAGGCCGTAATTATGCCAAAACCAATAGGAATGTCGTGATCGTGACTTACACGAACAATGCCGTCGCACGCAAGCCTTATAACGTAGTCAAAATGGGCAGTTTCTCCTTTAATTATCGCGCCTAAGGCCACGAGAGCATGGAATTTTTTGCTCTTGGCAAGCTGTTTGAGGGCATAGGGCACCTCAACGCTTCCCGGCGTTTCTATAACTGTTATTTGAGACTTTGGTATATGGTATTTCGCAAGCTCGTCTAGGCAGCAATTCAGTAGCGCGTCGGTTACTTCCTTATTAAAATTCGCTTTTGCAATTCCGATAGAGTAGCGCGAAGCATCATAATAACTATTGTTTTTTTGGTCTATCTTCATGGTGTTTGTAAAATGTGTAAAGGTATTTGGCAATAATGTCAAACTCAATATTTACGCCATCGCCTATCTTTTTTTTGCCCATGGTTGTGTGTTGGAGTGTATAGTCCACAAAAGATATGGTGCACGAGCCCGCGTTTGCGCGAACTACGGTGAGGCTTATGCCGTCAATGGCAATAGAGCCTTTTGGCGCGACAAGGTGGGAAAATTTTTTCGGATACGAAAATGCTATAAGCTTGCTTTGCCCGATTTTATTCATTCGCGCTATTTTCCCCGTTGTATCTATATGCCCTTGCACGATATGGCCATCAAGAAGGCTTGAAACGCCCAATGATTTTTCTACATTTACGGTTTTTGGTATTTTTTTTCCAAAAACCGTTTTTTTGAGCGTTTCATCCATAAGCTCGGTTGTGTACGCATTTCTTTTTATGCTTTTTACCGTAAGGCATGCGCCGTCCGTTGCAATGGAGTCGCCCGGCCTTACTCGCCAGCCACGGGGCTTTTGGATTGTCAAAAAAAGCGACCTATGTTTTATCTGGGATTTTTCAATTTTGGCAATTGCCGATATTATGCCGCTAAACATGTTTTTATGAGAAGCATGAACTTAGTATATCTATGTTTTTTTTATCAGGACCTTTTTGTGAAAATCCGGGAACCTCTAATATAAAGGGGATAGAATGGAGTCTTTTTTCTTTGGCTAGATTTTTAAAACCCGAAATGCCGATATATCCTTTGCCGATGTTTTCATGCCGGTCGTTATGGGAATTCATTGGGGTTTTTGAGTCATTAGCGTGTATGGCAGAAAGCTTATCCAATCCAATAGTTTTGTCAAATGCGTCAAAGAGTCCTTTGATATTTTTTGGAGTATATGCTTCTATAAGCCCGGCCTCGTAGGCGTGCGCAGTATCAAAGCAGATTTTCACGCGCGGACTTTTTGCGCCGATGAGCATTATCTTGAGATCTTGGAGTGTTGCGCCGACTTTGTTTCCGCCTCCGGCGGTGTTTTCAATAATAAGCTCGGATTTTCCCGGCACTCCCTTGAGCACTTTTTTCATGTTATCAGAAACCTGTTTGAGCGCTTTTTCATTTTTCATGCCCTTTCCAGAGCCCGGATGGAAAATAAGGCCTTGCGCACCAATGGCTTCGGCAATTTTGAGGTGTAAAACAAGGCTTGCGATGGATTGCTTCACAACAAAGGGATTGGGGCTTGCAAGATTCGCGAGATACGGCCCATGCAAAAAAACATAAGCGATATCGGATGCGCTATAATATTTTTTAAAGCGCTCAATGTCGCCGTGCTCGGGAAATTTTCCAACCCATTGCAGCGGCGAGGCGCCGAATATCTGAATGACCCGCGCTCCAATGGACTTGGCATTTTCAAACGATTTGTAGAGCCCACCGACCGCGGAAACATGTGCTCCTATTATTGGCATACAAAAATAATTTAGAGACTATTGAGAAACTGTCATCCCGCACCCCCGAAAGCTTTCGGGGGATCCAGAAAAAATGAAATGCGTTGATTTATTGGATTCCCCCGAGCCCTGCCGAGGGGGAATGACAATATTACTTATTTTTTACTTTTTTAGAAGTGTTTTAGAGATGCTCTTGCCTCTGAATCTTATGTTTTATCTTCCGTATAATATCAAACGCCTCGTCAACGCTGTCGGTAATAGTATAAATCTTCAGTTCGTTTTTTGAAAGTGTCCGGCGCTCTTCTATAGCTTCGGTTTCAAGCCATTGAATAAGCGGCTTCCAAAATGATTTGCCAATAAGAATTATGGGGATATTTTTGTCTATTTTTTTTGTGGCAACAAGCGTGCAGATTTCAAAAAACTCATCAAGCGTGCCGTATCCGCCAGGCGAGAAGACATACGCCTCCGCGGCATAGGCCAAAAGCACCTTTCTGTTGAAAAAATAGTAGCAGGCAAAGCCCTCGCGCACGTATTTGTTTTTTCTTTCGCCGTTTTGAAGGTAAATATTAATGCCTGCCGACCTTCCGCCCCCCTCCAAGGCGCCTCGGTTTGCCGCCTCCATAATGCCGGGGCCGCCGCCCGTAAGAATGCTTATGCCCGATTTCGCGAGTTTATTTGCGAGACCCTTAGCTTTTTTGTAGTATGGATCGCGCTCGTTGGTCCGCGCCGAGCCAAAAAATGTTACGACGTGATCGCATCGAAAGGTTTCTAGAAACGCGAATCCCATTTTGAGCTCTCCTAACACACGCACAAGCCGCGCGTCGTTTCCCGGGTCGTGCTCCAAAACGCATTCTTTAAAGTTTTTGGTAAGCTCTTTTGTAAGATCTTTGTGTTTTTGATTATAGTATCGCATACAATTATTTAGTGTCTTTGAGTGTTAGTGCCGGGTAGAGTGAGAGGAAAACCGCAAAAGCGAGAAAAAGGAACAGGTATTGTATTGGGTAGAGTTTTAGAATAACTACGGCAATAACGGAGCCGATGAGCCATCCGGCTTGGTTTGTGTCGCGAAAAAGGTTGATGAGGTCAATATCTTCTTTCTTTACAGTTTTGAAGAAATATACTTCATGCATGCTTTCAAGCAGCGCCGCGCCGACACGCGTTAAAAAAAGCACAAGCGCCCACATAACGGCGTTTCGAGTATGCATCAAAAATATAACAAAGGTAAAGGCGGACATCAGCGCTATGCCCAAAACCATCAGTTCTTTTTCTCCAAAAAATTTGTCAGCGAGATTGCCCGCGGGAAATTCTAAAAAAACAAAAGGTGTGAGCATAAAGGTAAAAATTATGCCGATAGTTCCCCATGAAAAGCCAATGTATTGATGTAGGTATATGGGTGTGTATATTACCATAATGGCATAGAAGAATCTAAGTATAAACGATAGTCCAAAAACTTTCATAAGGTTTGAATTTTTTTTGAGGTTGTCGATAAGCTCAATAAAATGCCTTCGTCTATAGCGAACGCGATCACTAAGATTTTTTCGAAAAATTAAAAGAGTAAAAAAAACGGCAATAATAAGAAAGGAAGATATGGCGTATGGGAGTGCGTAGCGGTTTTCGGCGCCTACGATTTTTCCCATAAGCAGGGGGCCTAAAAGTACGGCTGTATTTACGACGGTAAGATGCAGTGTTCTTGTTTTTCCAATATGTTTGGAACTTGAAATATCTTCCAAGAGAACGTCCAGGTTTATCCCTAAAAGTGTGATTGATGCGTAATGAAGGGCGAAAAATAATAAGACGGTAAGCGGATTTCGCGCGAAAACAAGCAGGAAGGTATCAATAATATAGAGCAAGAGCACAAAAAGCATGACTCGATAGTTTGAGTATTTTTTAATGAACTGGGGAAAAATTATTATGCTTGCAAGCGTTAAGAGTGTCGCGCAGGTAATATAGATTCCTACATACTTTATTCCGGAGAACTGTTCCAGAAACGAAGACTGGATGTAGAGCGGAAGTGCGTAGGCAAGGCTAATGATAAACGTTATGAAGAAATGTATGTAAAATGTTTTTTTATTTTTTATCATAATTAAAGCGAGATGAGTATGGCGCCAAGGGTTATGCTTACGGCGCCAAGAATTGACCTTACATTAAGCTTTTCTCCTAAAAATATTGCTGCCAAAAACACCACAAAGACAATACTAAGCCTGTCTATCGCGGATACCTTTGAGGCAAGTCCGCCATTTGTTTTTAGGGCTGAAAAATAAAATATCCACGAAAGCGCGCCCGCTATGCCGGAGAGAATTATTAATATCCACTCACGGGAAGTAAATTTTGAAAGCGCGAAACCGTCGAATTTTTTCAACGAAAGGCTCACAAAAAATAAAAAAACAGCCATAATTATTGCGCGTATGGTTGTTGCGAGCGTAGAATCAATATTTTTTAAGCCAAGCTTTCCGAAAATCGCGACAAGAGCCGAAAATATGGCCGAAAGCAAGGCATATACAATCCACATAGGTTTTTGTTTTTTATATTTGTTAAGGTTTATAGCGAATTTTACAATTATCTGTATTATATCAAAAAAGATCGGGTGAGTCGAATTATTTTACATTGTTTGACTTATTTTTTTCAAAGAGCTATAATTTTATTTGCTGTTCTTTAAACAACCACAAGAGTTCTTTACATAAGGAGTTACTATGGCTGTCGTTATTGAATTTGACATAAGAGAAGAAAGATTGAAAGCAATTGATTTTTTGGCAGAGGCGGAAGAGTCGTACCAAGGACTTCCAAAAAGACGTTTCTTGGTTTCGAATAATGCTGCCAGGATACTAAAAGATCGCAATGTAAAATTTCAAGTAATCGGTGGGAAAGAAGAGGAGGACCACTATGTCTCGTGTCCGTGATTTTAATCCCTCTGCACTCTACGGGTTTTACAAATTGCGTTTGATAGTTACTTCAAGATCAACTTCGTTTGTTGGTAAATCATGGAAATTTTCAATTTTCTTTCCACGCTGGCTACTAACTGAATCTCGTAGAAAACAATCTGTTTGTAATGCCAACGACCAAGATTTACTTGAAGAATTACTTCAAAAACATTTTGGAGGATATTCTGTGGATCCTTCTTTTATGAAAGGGATAGGAAGAAGAGGATCCGAGCTAGAAGAAAATTTGCACCAAAAAATTACTGTAATCGTTTCTCGCTGGCGTGGCACTATGCGTTATTTCAACGCCCTTCGTCGCGAGCTCGAAGCCTGCAGTGGAGAGGAGCAAATCCTTATCCTCCGCCAAGAACTCTATATTGTATAAAAGCAGTAATCTTTTACTGCTTTTTCTTTTCTTATTTTTTTATATTTGACATCAAATATACATATGATATACTAAAGTTACATATGCAAAAGCAGATTTTGAGCACAATGATGGATAAAAAATCAACTAGCACATTTGGCTAGCGCTTTTCGCATATTGTAACAATATATTTAAAAAAATTCGCTAGCCAAACAAGGCTAGTTTTTTTAATGTTTTCAAGCGAGCCGAAGGCGAGGCTTAGAAAACATTAACCCCGAGCATCGCCGAGGGGTGGAAGAATAAGGAGCGAAGTCC